>NZ_LGSU01000812.1 GCF_002260545.1 Hydrocoleum sp. CS-953
TATCCCTTTAATCAAATCCAATTATTTTTTTGACAGAAATCTCTACTGAAGGAAACGCCAGGGGAAAAATAATTCCATCTTGATAGTTTTGTTCAATTTGATATTCATTATTCATTAGATTGCGAAATACTTTTAAATTTTTTTTAGCAATATCAATTACCCAATATTCTTTTATTCCTGAATTGGCATATAATGTTTTTTTAGTTCCTAAATCTTTTTGTAATGTACTATCAGCAATCTCAATAATCCAGTAAATATCTTCTACATAAGGATGACGTTCTAAATATAATGTATCGGGAGAACGAACAATGCTAATATCTGGTTCTGGTTCAGAGTTAACTAAAGTAATAGGATGTGCTTCCATTACTTCTGCAAGATTTCCTAAAATATGACGTAAATATTTGACTGTTCTATGATTTATAAAACGATGAATTGGTCCTTCTGGACTCATATTAATAATTTCTCCATTAATTAGTTCTACTTTACGATCTTGTACTATTCCTGCATCTATCATACGATGATAATCTTCTACCGTCCATTTAGTAAGACTTGTCATAATTTGATCTTGTTTTTTCCAGAGATTTATTTTTATTTTAGCTTGTGAACCTAGAGAACTTAGACCATTTTCAAAAAAGGCAGTTACATCGGATTTTTTGATTTATTCCTACAAGAAAAAAATATCAATCCCATAAATTATGGAAATCAAACCTTTTTTCTTCTGTAATATTTATGTTTTTCTTCCCCTGTTTCCTATTCCCTATTCCCTATTCTCTGTGTCGTTACTGTAGCAATATTTGATTAAATTGGTATTAGACTGATTAGGAAAATACTATAGTTTGAACTTTTGAAATTAAATAAACCTAACTTATACAATAAATTTTTCAATTGATTTAAAGTGAATTAAATTATTGGGATGGGTTGATATGATTGAATTTTTTCACCTCAATAATTTAACCAGAACCCGGCTGGACTATTGCAATATTTTAGGTGTGTCACGGCACTACTCTCAACAATATTAGTCTTCCCATGGATTAAGTTTGTATAGAAAAATCTTCTGGATCGACTCCCCAATTTATCCATTCAACTGCTTCTTTTGCCGAATTAACATTAGGAGGTACTCTCAAAGTATGAATATTTCCGGTGNGGGTTGATATGATTGAATTTTTTCACCTCAATAATTTAACCAGAACCCGGCTGGACTATTGCAATATTTTAGGTGTGTCACGGCACTACTCTCAACAATATTAGTCTTCCCATGGATTAAGTTTGTATAGAAAAATCTTCTGGATCGACTCCCCAATTTATCCATTCAACTGCTTCTTTTGCCGAATTAACATTAGGAGGTACTCTCAAAGTATGAATATTTCCGGTGCTTGGGCAAATCATTTTTAAAATAAATATTGGCTCAATATCGGCATCATCATCTATTCTGAAAAGAGTATATTCTTGCCAGTTATCTATTTCTATAGTTTGCAAATCTTGGCAAATTTTCTCATAACCAATTTCCTCAATTAAGACTCGTCTAAGTTCGGCATTTTTTGTAGTTAAAAGCCATTCTGGCTGCCATTCTTGGGGATTTAATTTTCCGTATGCTTCTGGTAATCTCACACCATGATAAGCATATAAACTATAACCATCACTAAATTCAATTGCTGGTTTTTCTACAGCATGGAGACGATATTCATCATCTAATAATAACTTTCTGGGGCGATCGCAAATAATGCAAAGATTTCTCAAAGGATATATCCAACCACAATGTTTGACAATAGACTCCAATACTTGCCAATCATCTGAATTATAATTGCAGTTCAGAACAGAAATACAAAAATCTACCGAAGCAACATAACTACTCCATAATTCTGTAGGAATAGGATAACTCCAAAGACACAATAACTTTATAGAAATTTCTGATACTATATCTTGCCATTCTTCTTCTATTTGCGAGTAAAGAATATGACTCCAAAGTTGCCCAGGTTGTAGCGAACCTTCCCCCATTTTACGATCTATTTCTGTAAATAATTCATGGGCAACTTGCATTTCTAGTTCATTTATCAAAAGTTCCCACCTATCCTTGAAAATATGACGATGCCCATAATCATCTTTACTTTCCCATCGCTGCCAAATTTTATCAAGCAGAATATCAAAAGCTGCTTGGGGACTATCAGAAAATACAATTTCTGGATTTGGATCGCCCATCAAACTATAAGCGAATTGAATTGCTTCTGCAGCTTTTTGACGGTTAATAGGTTGGGTATAAAGTGCTATTTTCTGCCACTTTTCCCGATAAACTGGAATTAAAACTTTTTGCTCAGGTGTTAGTTTAGTAATCAGCTTTTGTGACATTTCTCAATAGACATCTCAATAAAGTAGGGAGTAGGGAGTAGGGAGTAGGGAGTAGGGAGTAGGGAGTAGGGAGTAGGAGGCAAAAAATTGATGATTTCTGTGCGATAATTGATTTTATTTTTTATTATCGCAGATGTCTCATAGGATTTACCCATAAGACCGGGTTGATCGACAAAATTTCCTATTTTAGAAAATAATAATCACGACAATAGACCTCTGCGAAAAAGATATGGATTTTTTGCAGGGAACAGGTAATACCATTTCTCTGTAAAAATGCACTTAATAATTCTTACCCAAACCTGAATTTTAGCAATAGCTGTTATCTTTTATAGCGCTACGCGCTAGGGAATAGGGAATAGGGAATAGGGAATAGTAGACTAATAAAGGGTTTTAGGATTTAGAAATGTCAAGAGCCNAATAGGGAATAGGGAATAGGGAATAGTAGACTAATAAAGGGTTTTAGGATTTAGAAATGTCAAGAGCCTTAATGCGTAGCACTATATTAAGCGCAACATCAGGTCGAAATGGTATAAGATATTTTTACGAAAAAGGCAGGAAAAAGGATTTTTTCTGGTTACTTTTTCTTTCTTTATAATATAACTAAAAGGTTTATTTATTTTCCACCAGATGTCTAATAAACATGGTTTCTTATTTCATTGCCTAAGTCTTCATTAATTCTTCTACTTCAGTTAGGAGGTACTTTTAACTGATAACTGAAATGACATTTCTCAAGTTTCCACCAAAAATTCCTCTGGATCGACTCCCCAATTTACCCAAGTAATAGCTTCCCTAGCTGTACTGACATCTGGTGGTACTCTTGTGGCATGAATATAATTCGTACTAGGGCAAGTCATTTTTAATAAATATATAGGTTCAACATCAATATCATTATCTATTCTCAGTAAACTATACTCTCGCCAACTATCTAATTCTACTGCTTGTAACTCTTGACAAATTCTACTGTAGCCTATTCCCTGAATTAATACTCGCCGTAACTCAGCATTCTCTTCTGTCAATAACCATCGCGCCTGCCATCGGTTAGGATGTAATAATCCATATCTTTCTGGCAACTTCACCCCTTGATAAGCATAGATATGATAGCCATCAATAAATTTTATAGCTGCTTCCCCTTCACCATGAAAACGGTTTTGTGCATCTAGAGATATTTTCATTGGGTTATCACACACTAAGCAAGTATTCTCTAGTTGCAACACAAACCCACATTCTTTAACCAACCCTTGCAGTGCCAACCATTTTTGTTCGTCATAGCTACAACCAAGCACTGAAATGCAGAAGTCAATCATCTCAATGGAACTTGCTGTCAAATTTTGGCTAATATTTGAGACTAACCCCATTGCACCCCCTATTTGTTGGAGAGGTTGCTTGATATTTTCTTCCCACTCTCGCATTAAGGGTTGACTTGCTAGAGGTTGCCAAAAGTTTCTATCTAATTGCCGTGACAAAGGTTCTCCTACTTGTTGCCACATTAGATCGCCCAATTCAATTAAAGGTTCCCCTCCAGGAAATTGCCTTACTTGTTGTCGCAAGTTATTTTCCTGCTGTTCCCAAATTTGCCTGAGAATACCACCTTGCCATTCTACCCACAACTGCCCCAACAATTCTGCGTGTTTGCCTAGAGCATCTTGCCAAATAAACATTAACCGCAACAACTGCTCATTGGGCAAGTCATTTTCCAGTTTCTGCCAAAGTTCATTGTCAATTTGACTTTCTAGTTTCTCTGACAGTTCAATTTGTAAACAAGTCAGTAAGGGAGCGCCCAACATTTGTACTAAACGTTGGGGCGATCGCGACCCCACTATTTCTTTTATGGCATCTGGACTACTAAGAAATAGAATTTCTGGTTTCTTTTTTCCCATAGCGGAGTAAACCGCATTTACTGCCGCTGTTGCTCTTTCCCTATCTATCGGGTCAGTTGAAACTATATTCTTGTGCCACTTTTCCCGATAAATTGGTATTAATGATTTTTGTTCTGTTGTTAGGTTTTCAATTTTAGTCTGCCACATAGCGCCACCCCATAGGTTCATATTCTCGCTGAATGCTTACTATCCAGTTTCCTTGTGGAATTGTGACGGGTTTATGTTCTTCGTGGGTTAAACTTGCTGTTTCTGACAAAACTTTTAGGTATAGCGTGCCATCTTTTTCGTATAGCTCCGCATTTCCACAGGTAATCTGGTGGGAATGTCCTGTAACTTCTCCCTCTGCTAAAGTCAGGTGGGATAGTTTCTTACCTGAAGTTAGCTTGATTGGTTGCAATATAACATCACCTTGTCTAATTGGTTGCATCCTTATTTTCCCCTAAATTTTTAATCGTAAGTATAATGGCAGATAATTATATTCCCCTGTAAATTACAGGATACATCATTTTATATTTATTCATCAACTATATTTTTTTATTAATTTTTTTTTTACACAATTTGTCAAAATTATAT
>NZ_LGSU01000813.1 GCF_002260545.1 Hydrocoleum sp. CS-953
GTAGTTCCACAACAGGTAGTTCCACAAACTCCCGTACAGGAAACTGTAGTTCCACAACAGGTAGTTCCACAAACTCCCGTACAGGAAACAGTAGTTCCACAACAGGTAGTGCCACAAACTCCCGTACAGGAAACTGTAGTAAAACCAACGGTATCAACAAGCATTGTAGAAGCAACGGCAGAAAAAACAGTAGGAATAGCAGTCGGAGCAATTAGCCGTAGAAATAATCAATCCAAGTCACCAACAGTCACACTCTATAATCCCTCTCTACTTCTGATACCTCGCCATGAACCTGCAGATGTAATTACTGCCCAACGAGACTCATCTCTAGTTGATTGGTTAGAATCATCAGGCAAAATGCTACCTAGAGACCCCGTTGAATCAGAGAAATACTCAGAAGAGGAAGAAGAAATCTCAGCATTAATAGCTGTAGATGACAGTTTTAATGATGATGATGTATTGGATGAAAATGCAGATGAACCAGTTGAATAAAGATTTTTGATGACCAAAAAGCTACTCGGTTATTAGCTAAATTTTCAATTTATTGATCAAATTTAAACTCTAAAAAAGTGTGTGTGCAGGAGGTTTTTTGTGCAAAATAAGCTGACTTTAAGCAAGTCTCTCACCTTATCGGGAGAAAATTTATTATTGGGTCTAGGTTTAGGATTAAGTTTATTTGCCTTGATTCTAGATGGTATGGCTAATAGGATTTTCAGTATCGGCTCTCTTACTATACCCCTAATTATTTGTGGCCTAGCAACTGTAAGTTTAGGTTATTGGGCTATACCTATACTAAGAAAGCTGAAAGCTGGACAAATAATCAGAGAGGATGGCCCCCAAGCTCACTTACAAAAAGCAGGGACTCCAACTATGGGAGGCATATTTTTTATACCAGTGGGAGTAGCGATCGCCCTGATATTGTCCAGATTTCACCCAGATGTAATAGCTGTATCTTTACTTACTATAGCTTATGGCTTTATTGGTTGGCTAGATGATTGGCAAATTTTGCAACGCAAGTCTAATAAAGGAATATCTCCGAAAATGAAACTAGCTTTGCAGATTGGTTTTGCTATTCTATTCTGTGGGTGGCTAGCATGGAGTCAGCCTAGCACAATTACTAATATTGCTTTACCTTTTGGTCTACAATTATCTTTGGGATTATTATTTTGGCCTCTGGCAGGTTTTGTTTTAGTTGCTGAAAGTAACGCTACAAATCTGACTGATGGTGTTGATGGGTTAATGGGCGGTTTGGGAGCGATCGCTTTTTTAGGATTAGGAGCTTATTTGGCCCCTACCTCTTTAGAGCTGATGATTTTCTGTGCTTGCATGAGTGGTAGTTGTGTTGGTTTTGTTGCTCATAATCGTAACCCTGCTAAAGTGTTTATGGGTGATACAGGTTCTTTAGCTTTGGGTGGTGGTTTAGCAGCAGTTGCTTTACTGACTAATACTCTCTGGGTACTTTTAATTATTAGTGGAATTTTCTTAATTGAAACTCTTTCTGTAATTGCTCAAGTGAGTTATTACAAAGCAACAAAAGGACCTGATGGAGTAGGCAAACGGTTATTTAAAATGGCTCCTTTTCATCATCATTTAGAACTATCAGGTTGGTTAGAAACTCAAGTGGTAGGAACTTTTTATTTAGTTAGTTCAATTCTAGCTAGCTTCTGCTTATTAAATTAGAAAATAGGGAGTAGTTCTTTTCGGANATCAGGTTGGTTAGAAACTCAAGTGGTAGGAACTTTTTATTTAGTTAGTTCAATTCTAGCTAGCTTCTGCTTATTAAATTAGAAAATAGGGAGTAGTTCAATAATTAATAATTAACAATTAATAATTAATTATTACCTCTTCTTGAAAAGAAGATGATTGGTTAAAAGGGCAATTTTTGTCTTTTTGATCCTTTAACTTGAAACCCTGATTTTTCGGTAATAGGGAAAATTAACTGATAGTTTATGGGTAATAGTAATAATTTATAGCGCTGTGCGCAGGCAAAAGGCAACAGGCAACAGGGGGAATAAATTGCCGATAATATAAGACTTTGAGCTGCTTGGCCTCTCCTGCAATTTGTAAATATACCAGCGCTCATTGCTATATCTTAAACTTGTGATTTTTGAAGATGTCTAATAGTCATTGAAATTTTTACCAACTTCCTTGAGTGGAGAAAATGACAAAAGTTTCTGTAGTTATACCAATTTATAATGGTGAGAAAGACTTGCCAGACTTGATAGAATGTCTGCGATCGCAAACTTATTCTGCAGACCAAGTAGAATATTTACTGGTAGATAATAATAGTAGCGATCGTAGTAGTTCGATAATTCAAGCAGCAGCAGAGTCAAAGGAAATTACAATTCGCCCACTGACAGAAAATCAGATTCAAAGTTCCTATGCTGCTCGTAATGCTGGTATTCGAGCAGCTAATAGTGAAATACTTGCTTTTACTGATGGTGACTGTCGCCCCCAACCTCAATGGTTAGAAAATTTAATTCAGCCATTTTCCGATCCTAATGTTGGTATTGTAGTTGGGGAAATACTTGCTTTACCAGGTGATAGTTTATTAGAAAAATATGCTGATAAACAAGAGACTCTTTCCCAAAAACATACTCTAGCTAATCAATTTTGTCCCTATGGTCAAACTGCTAATTTAGGTATCAAAAAGCAAGCATTTGTAGAAGTAGGATTATTTCGTCCTTACTTAACAACAGGTGGAGATGCTGATATTTGTTGGCGAATTTTACGAGAAACATCTTATCAGTTTAAATTTGCCGAAAAGGCAATAGTTAAACATCGACATCGTTCAACTTGGAAAGATTTACAAAGTCAATGGCGCCGATATGGAAAGTCAAATAAATATTTGCATGAACTCCACGGCATTGATTTAATGAGAGAGTTGAAAACAAAAGAATATGTTTATCGTTTGAGTAGATGGTTATTAAAAGAGTTACCCTTAACAACCATGAAATTAATATCAGGTAAAGCAGAATTAGTAGAGTTATTTAATACTCCTATTGGTTTGCTAAATGGTAGGGCAAGAATTATAGGTCAACAAGAAGCAAAATTATCAGAAGAAGCGCGAATAATTGACAAGTTTTAGTTAGATTATATACAGATAAATCAAAGTATTTTGTGTGGAAAATCTAGCAATTTATGATTTGCCTTAAAATCGGCTCAACTGTGCCATAATGATATATGATGAGATATTTGTAGCACAGGAATCTTGCCTGTGAAGGGCATACCTGATTTAGAGGTAATTCATTGTAAATCTTATCAGATTATGAGTTTCCTTGGCGATCGCTTTCTTAAGCAGTTAGGTCAGGGATATCTTGTTTTATTTATATAAAAAAACTCAAAAACAAGTAATATTAATTCCTTTGAATTAATTATCAAAAGATATTCTATCCTCCAACCAACTTAATAAATNTCCGAAAATCCCTATACTGAGCAAGTATCCTAATCCTTATTCAAGACTGTAAACTCTTGAAAAATTTATCCGCCAAAGAACCAATAGATTGCCCTACCTGTTTCTTTAAACGCCATCTTTGAAAAGCATTTTCATAATCTTCTCCTTCAACTTGAAAAGTTTTCCAAGCATCCAAAGCTAACCATAATCCCCACAATAATAAAATTGGTAAAGACCAAGAAAGAGTATGAGCAGTTACTAAATTAAGTAGCACTAAAAATGAATTTACAATGCCATATTTAATTGCACTTTGCTTTAATTTTTCTCGGCGAACTTGATTAAAAACTTGTTTTTCCTGGAACTCGCCCCTTTGGGTAAGCCATTTTTGTTCTGCTGCTGCTAATTCTTCAGGAGAAATACCCATCTCCTGGGCAATTTCTAATACTTGTGCTTTTGTCAGTTCGCCTCCTTCCGAACGCTTTGTTAAGGCAAGTTGAAGAATTTGCTGAACATCATCTTGAGCGTAAGTTTGGGTAATTTGGTTTTGTGGGTTTGTCATTTCAGTTATCAATTATCAGTTATAAGTTAACAGTACCTCCTGCTGAATTAGGAGGTAAGGAAATCCGAAATTTCCTTTTTGATCCCTTGGAAAGGGCAGGCTATTGACCTTATTTATTGGTCACAACTCTAATACTTAAATTTTCTTAGGACTTACGCAAAGAAACCCGGTTTCTACGATAAATCCTTGTTTTGANGGAAATCCGAAATTTCCTTTTTGATCCCTTGGAAAGGGCAGGCTATTGACCTTATTTATTGGTCACAACTCTAATACTTAAATTTTCTTAGGACTTACGCAAAGAAACCCGGTTTCTACGATAAATCCTTGTTTTGAGCAATAGACGTCTAGGAGAAACCGGGTTTATGGGTTCTCCTGCGTAAGTCATGTTTCTAATTATTTAGATGATATATAGCAATTATAATAATTGGTGAGATACAAATTTTTGATTTTAGGGAATAGAAAATAGGGAATAGAAAAAAAGACTTTACCTCATTAATTATGATAACTACTATATTCTAGTTTGCAATAAATACCAGGAAATAAAAATGGAGGATTCCTACCTGTTAAGAGGGGAAATTTCTACTAAATATTTTCTGTAATTAACTACCTAGCTGAAAAGTCTAGCTTAAAGTCCCCCCATTCCAGAAACTGGATGATTTTTGAAACTATTTGTGACATCTTTAGAACGCTTTTCAGATGGATGAACCAAATATTCAGAACCAAAATCCAGTAGGGAAGTTCCATGGAACGTCCCTACGGTGGTCTACTTAAATGAAAACTGCTGTAAAGTGAATTGGTATAATAGAGTTGTTGGGAAATAACTTAGATTACAAAAAAAATAAAATGAAAACAGA
>NZ_LGSU01000814.1 GCF_002260545.1 Hydrocoleum sp. CS-953
CCCCATCTATATTCGCGCATAGATCCCTTCAGGGGTTCTATAACAGGTATGTGTATGTGTAGCAAACATTGATCAAACTGATATTACAGTCAAACCACGTCCAGACAGAAAACTAATAATGACCAATCTTACCTTTTCTTTTTCTTCTCATTGCACAACAGGTCACTTAAAACTTCACTACTCAAACTCTTTCCCATGACTTTGACCGTTACTCTTCGGAAAGCAAAAATAATGTGATTTTATATTCTTGATTGTCACTTTTTTGCCGTTCCTTCATATCTAATACAAGCCTTTTGGCTCGAAATCCTGTTGCTATCAC
Source organism: Hydrocoleum sp. CS-953 (assembly GCF_002260545.1). Taxonomy (GTDB): domain Bacteria; phylum Cyanobacteriota; class Cyanobacteriia; order Cyanobacteriales; family Microcoleaceae; genus Trichodesmium. The sequence continues at coordinate 320 of NZ_LGSU01000814.1, forward strand.
ACGAATTGTAAAGACTTGCTCAGGAATATCTACTAAAGAGTATTTTCCTTCTGCATCTGTATAAGTCCGCTGTCCAGTTTCTAGACTCTCTACAAGAGCATTTTCAATCCCTTCTTCTGATGTATTGATAACATATCCCTTCAGTTGCATCAAATCCTTCTCTCCTCATTAGGTTTTTTTTGTTGGTGTTCGGCGATCGCCGCTGATTAACAGAACTTTTGAGGATGGTGAGGTACAGTTTATTAATTTTCTGTTGCCTAAAGTCCTAAAAATTTGTACCTCACTAACTCCGAAACTGCTGTAAAGCAAAAATCATAATTTGTGATCCAGATCGCCGAAATTGTTATGGGAAGCGAAAAAATCCCTCCCAATTACACCTATACTAAGTCAGCGATAACAACGAAGTTAATCCATCCACTGTAGGGATCGTCAAAGAAACCAGAACTGTCACGGAATACGAAGTCTCCAGCTATACTCACTGTCGGACCAATAATCCTTAAAGTATCAAGATCGATCTCCAACTGGAGGATATGATGGTCTCCATTGTTGTAGTTGACGCTGTAGCCTTTTAGCACTACCTGTGCTGATTGCACATTTCGAGGGAAAGTTACACTTGTTTCAGCCCGCTGTCTCCTGCCTGTTGTTGGCGGAAAATTCAGCCATCCTTCTCTAAATTGCACAGCCATAATTATTCTCCTGGGAATTGTTTATGTTGGTCTTAGGAAAAATAGTTAGTTCTAATTAGAACTATTTAAATTATCCTCAAAATACTTTTTTGCAACAATACGACGATCCGCGTATGCGTCGCAGAAAAATGTGAGATCGTCTCGATCAAATGTTACCTTATTGAAATCATCTGATGAAGCTCCTCACCTATTAGCCAGGAGTACACGAGAGCGAGAATGGTTGAGCAGTGAGATTGTCAAATCCCCTATCCAAGTGTGTTCAATGTCAAAGATAACTTTTATTTTTTTGACAACATCCAACAAACCACTCACATTAATTGGGGACTGAATGGTGTTTGGGTTGCCTGCATTAATAGGCATTGGATTTTTAGTTGTCTTTTGCCTCCGTTAGGTCGGGAACCAGGATGTTCAGGCGTTGGTGAACCGAGCTATGAAATAATAGTGAGCGTGTTATAAGAAACCGGGTTTGTTGGAGACAAATTTCACTATTTATCGGGATCTAACACAAACCCGGTTTCTAGAATGCCAGAAAAATCATAGCCAAATTCACTAACACCGATGTTCATAACACAGCGATCGCTCTTCTGAAGCCATCTTGTTTTGGTTGATTTGGCTATAAATAGCGATCGCATTCAGAGTATTCAGGGAAATTTTATTCTCATCAAGGCGCAAAGATTTTCTACCTTTACTGCCAATTTAGCTACAGCATGATAGCTGCAAGAATCTTTCCGTCGGAACCAATGTATATATTGACTTGGCGTTCATTAGCTTGTGCTACCTTGAGGATATCTAATACATTAGATACCCCATCAGGTGAACTTGGGGTTATCTGTTTCCATCCGCTTAATCCTTCAANATTTTATTCTCATCAAGGCGCAAAGATTTTCTACCTTTACTGCCAATTTAGCTACAGCATGATAGCTGCAAGAATCTTTCCGTCGGAACCAATGTATATATTGACTTGGCGTTCATTAGCTTGTGCTACCTTGAGGATATCTAATACATTAGATACCCCATCAGGTGAACTTGGGGTTATCTGTTTCCATCCGCTTAATCCTTCAACTATTGCGAATCCATACCGGGTATTGACATGACCGTATGTATTAATCACTTTCTTGTTAGTTACCCATCCTGATGTGTCGGATACGACGAAGGTCATGGTGGAACCAGGTTCAGAAATCTGGGTAATATTCAAGCTAGAGTTGCTACCGTCCCACCATTGGCTCTTAGGAGTTGTGCTATCAGAGAACTCAGTCTTATACGGAGAAGCAAACAAATCTTCGCTGTCGCCCCCATTAACATCTTTCTCCAGGTCGAAGCGTCCATCGGCCTGTTCCAAAGAACATTCGTAGTGTTGGCTGGCAGTCATCTGCTCCTCGTTATTACCATTTTTCTGTTCATCAACGTGCCAGATAGCCAGTCCAGCATCAGGCAAGAAAGTATCTCGGCCTGTCTTTTGCCTGTTCTCGATGATGAAATACTCTGTCGCGTTTTTGGCATAGACGTAAAAGTCATTGTTCGCCGCAGGGAGGGTCGCCGTTATACCTGGAGTTATGGACGTGACTTTTGTAGCCCAGCCTACTTCATTTTTTAGGTAGGCACAAACTTGCACAGGGTTCTTATTATTTCCTCCAAAACACATGAGGCAATAATTCCCAACTCCCGATGATTCGTATCCATAATCGTACAAATCAGGAAAATCGCAGATCATGTGACCATTTTCATGACAGAAGGTTCGTAGGGTCAGCTCACTACCCATATTTGTGATTTGGTAGTCCCTGAACTTTTTCCCTCCTCCTACGTTGTAGTCAGAGGCTAAGACCCAGGAGTGCGGCCAAAGACCTTCAGCCCAATTATTAACCCTCGGTCCGACGTAAAACACGTTCAAGGCATAGATATAGCCACTACCGTCACTACTAAGCGGACTAAAGTCAAAGCCCTGGGATTTAAGGTCATCTAGTGCTTCAACAATCAGTTCTCTAGCTCGAGTACCATAGGAAATTGCTGGGTCTGTATAGTACGAGCGATCGTGTTTAGCTGTGTAATATTGCGTCACGACATTGGTGTAAGTTAATTTACCCCGCGAGTTGTCGTAGAAATAATCATGTACTGACCCATTATTTCCAAACCCACTGTAGCCTGATAGGTTACAGAAGTCGCTAACTTCTTGCTGGGAAATGGTTTCGGAAACGTCGGTAAACCGGATCAAGATACACAACCCGACGTAGTTTCCTACTGTGACGGTAGACAGGGGCTGAGACTCAGGGCTTGCAGTCGGACTTATTCCCCGTAACTGAGTTTTTTTCTGCTCGCGACGGACTTGCCAGCGACTTGCAGGTCCTTGCAGCATGGGTGCGTTCTGAGCTTGTTGTTTAGCACNACATTGGTGTAAGTTAATTTACCCCGCGAGTTGTCGTAGAAATAATCATGTACTGACCCATTATTTCCAAACCCACTGTAGCCTGATAGGTTACAGAAGTCGCTAACTTCTTGCTGGGAAATGGTTTCGGAAACGTCGGTAAACCGGATCAAGATACACAACCCGACGTAGTTTCCTACTGTGACGGTAGACAGGGGCTGAGACTCAGGTCTTGCAGTCGGACTTATTCCCCGTAACTGAGTTTTTTTCTGCTCGCGACGGACTTGCCAGCGACTTGCAGGTCCTTGCAGCATGGGTGCGTTCTGAGCTTGTTGTTTAGCACTCTCCCGTCGGATGCGTATGTGTGGCTGAATTCCCAAGTTTTGTGGGTCTACTACCCCCACTTTAGCATCGGTCGGCAAAAGCTCATTTTTGTCTTCGGAAAGCTGCGCATATTTATAAAAACCTGTGTCAGCGTCTTTAACCACGGTATAGCCATCAAGGGTTTCAAAGACAGCGTAATATTGGTTGCCTGAACTTCTTACCTGGATGGTACTGCCGTCGGGATTGGTGAAAGTAAATTCCTCGTTAAGGAATGGTGTAGGCATAACTATGTTCTCCTTAAGATTGGGTTAAGCAGTTATATCAAGTCNAAGCTGCGCATATTTATAAAAACCTGTGTCAGCGTCTTTAACCACGGTATAGCCATCAAGGGTTTCAAAGACAGCGTAATATTGGTTGCCTGAACTTCTTACCTGGATGGTACTGCCGTCGGGATTGGTGAAAGTAAATTCCTCGTTAAGGAATGGTGTAGGCATAACTATGTTCTCCTTAAGATTGGGTTAAGCAGTTATATCAAGTCGTCGAGAATAACCACAAGACAGCTTATATTGTAGGTAATCAATCTGACTTGATCTTGATTAGGACTTACTCAATACAAAGTATTTCTGTCATTGCGACCGACAGGGATGCAATCTCAAGCCCACATTTTTCGTCTATAATGGATAATATCATGTCCCGATAAGAGCGCGATAGAACTCCGTTCCGCTTACGCGTTAACGCAGTTGTGCGCCAGCAATCAAAAAACTTTATCCTTTTAATACTTTCTTTTTCCCCTCCTGACTCCTGACTCCTGACTCGTTATTTATAACTATTCAACCGGACATGATATAAGTCCTATTGATATGAGTAATATCATGTCCGGTAGCATCGGTATTATAAACTACGGGTAAGGAAGAAGAAAGAAGGTTTCACAGGAGGAAAAAACTTAAATACTGTGTAGATATTCCCCAAGCTTTTACACGCAACCATACCAACGGACATGATAGTAAGAAAGTCAATTTGTTTGGCTTCTAGTTCATTCAAGTAGAGGAGGCGGTGCCCCTTCTAACTCCCCGCTGCTGCTGCCACTTCCACTCATGGCTTCCAGTTCACTCAGGGAAGGCGGTGCCCCT
>NZ_LGSU01000815.1 GCF_002260545.1 Hydrocoleum sp. CS-953
AGTAGGGGAGTGGGGGAGTGGGAGATGGTTAGACAGGAATTTGAAAAAGGTACTTTTCATAACTTAATTTAGTATAACCAGGACTTACGCAGGCTAACTCAGAAACCGGGTTTTTTGTAGATTTCTATAAAAACAACGATTTATCCAAGAAACCCGGTTTCTTTGTGTACTTTCCAAAAGTAAGACTTCTGAGGTTTTATTCCTCAACTGAGAAGTCAAAAGTCAGAGTTCAAAAGTAAGAAACTGTTTGAGAAGTATTGCATAGAACCGATGAATCCTCAAAACCTAACCCCCCCTGCCCGCCTTCCCTACAAGGGAATGGGGGTGAAGCCAGCCTCTCTCCTCGCAGGAGAGAGATTTGGAGAGAGGTTTTTTATGAGTTTACAAATAGCTTCTAAGATTACTGAGAGTTTCAAATACTCTAGGGATGCGGGTGCGTTGCAACGCACCCTACTGAACCTAAAGCTCCTGACTCCCCTCCTAGGAGGGGCGGGGGTGGCTTGACTCCTACCCTTAACCATAAGACTTTTTGAGCAAACCCTAATTAATGGATATGGATAATGAAAACTATCTCTAATTATCAATTATCAATTATCCATTATCAATTATCCATTATTAATTTACCTTAAACTCAGCAACATTCTTTTCTAACTCTCCAGCAACTGCTAGTAACTTAGCAAAAGAATCTGCCACAGTAGTAGATTGTTCAGAAGTTTGATTAGCGATCGCCGCTACTTCCTCCATTGTTTTCGACAGTGCATTAGAAGTATCAGCTTGAGTAGTAGCAGAAACAGTAATTCCCTCTACCAACTCACTAATTTCTCCACTCACATCCAACACATCTGTTAGAGTTTTGCGCGCTCCCTTAACTAACTGAGTACCAATCATTACTCGCTTGCGTCCAACTACCATTGCCTTAATAACTTCACTGGTTCCAGATTGAAGTTCCTCAACAATTTCCTCTATTTCCTGAGTAGCACTAGCTGACTGTTCTGCCAGAGAACGTACTTCACTAGCAACTGTAGCAAAACCTTGGTCATCTTGTCCTGCCCTGGTTGCTTCTACCGAAGCATTCAAAGCCAAAACATTTGTTTGATTTGCCAAATCATTAATCAAACTCAGAACCCGTGAAATCTTCTTAGAAGTTTCCCCTAGAGTTTTCACCTTCCTGGCAGTTGCCTCCACTGTTTTCTGAATTCCCACAATACCATCCACAGTTTTATTCATAGCAGCATCACTGGTTTGGAGAATCTGATTTGCTTGCTGCACCTTAGCTTCTGCTTGTTGAGCATTACCTACAACTGCTTGCACAGAATTAGCCATGACCTGAATTTGTTGCAGAGCATTAGCTATTGATTCAGCTTGCCGTTGAGCTTCACCAGACAACTTCTTAATTTCTACCTCATTACCTTCAGTTGTCGAACTCACAACATTTGTTGCCGACTGTACCTGCAATACCAACTGCTGTAAGTTTTCAATTGTGGCATTAAAGAAGTCAGCAACAGTTCCCATTACCCCAGTTGTTACAGCAGCTCGAACTGTTAAATCTCCATCGAAAGAATTTTCGATTTCTGCCAAAAACTTTTCGATCTGATTTTCGAGTAATTCTTTTTGCTGTTGTTGCTCAACAGATATAGCTTCTGCTTTTTGGCGAGCTTGTTCAATTTCTTGCAACAAAATTGCCTGGTCAAGAGCATATCCAATTTGGAGAGCTACCTGCTTAAATACCTCAACATCCGACTCTAACCAGTTGCGAGTTTCAGAACATTGATGCACTCCCAATAAACCATAGAGAGTTTGGTTAACCAAAATTGGAGCTACTATATTAGCTTTAACCTGCCATTTTCCGAGTTGTTCTTCATGGCAAGCTGTCAAACCCGCTTTAGTAACATCTGGTGTAACTTGCACCCTACCTTGACGATAGGGTTCCACATAATCTGCAGGAAAACAAGTTACCTCAGTTTCCATCTCTGCAATATTGATATACCCCTGTCTTACCGCCTCACTAATAATCTTGCCATCCCAATCTTCATCAAACCGATAAACTACCACCCGGTCAGCTTCCATCAATTTGAGTGCTTCTTCTACCCCTGTACGGAAAATGCGGGTAATATCAAGAGATTCCCGAATCCTTAAGCTAATTGTATTCAGTTTTTTAGACTGTTCAACAGTTGTCTTTTGTTGTTGTATCAGGTTTTCCTGTTCAACTGCAAAACCGATTTGAGTTGCTAACTGCTTAATAAAATCAACTTCTGTATCTTTCCAGTTCCGAGGCCCAGAACATTGATTAGTCACAAAGAAACCATACAGCTTTTTCTCAACAATAATTGGAGCTGTCAAGGTCGCTTTAATTTCTAGAGGTTCAGCATCTTTTAAGTAACATTCGGTATTCTTAGCATCATCAATCATGGTTTGAGAGGGGTCGTGCAGATTATTGAATACCTTAATTCGTCCTCGCAGATAAGCTTTAATATGATGTTCCTTAAAACATTTGCTGTCTAGCTTGCTACCCAAACCAACAGGCCACATACTATCTACTGATTCAGCTACAACAACACCATTGTAGTCAGTATCTAACTTATAAATCATTACTCGGTCTGCTGCTAACACTTGGCGAGTCTCAACTACTACTGTGTTAAAAATATCCTGTTCGTTCAAAGATTCACGAATCATTGAGCTGATTTCATTCAAGCGTCGTGCTTGTTCGGTGGCGACTTTTTGCTGTTCTAATAGTCTTTTCTGTTCTAAGGATGTGCTGACTTGACTAGCTAACTGTTTAATAAAGGTAATTTCTGATTCTTCCCAACTTCGCGGTTTAGAGCATTGATGAATAATCAACAAACCGTACAGTTGTGCTTCTACTAAAACAGGAGCAACAATGTTAGCTTGAGCTTCAAAAGGCTCTAACAGTTTAATGTCCGACTCAGCTATTCCAGATGTTCTAATATTTTCAATGGTGCTAACTTGCCCGCGCAAATAGGATTTAAAGTTTTTAGCAAAGCTTGGGTCATCCATTTTGTGCCCAAGAGTAGCTTTCCAACCCTTACCTACAGATTCTGCTATTACTGTACCGACCATATTCTCATCAAATTGGCAGATGACGGCGCGGTCTGCTTCCAGAGCATTACGAGCTTCTTCAATTAGAGTATCAAAAACTTCTTCAGTATTAGTGGTACTCCGCAGACTGTTAGAAATTTCGTTTAATAATCGAGCTTGTTTAACCGCAGCTTGTTGCCTTTCTAATAGATATGCTTGGTCTAGAGCGTACCCCACTTGAACACCAACTTTCCCCATCAAATCGATTTCTAATTCTGTCCAAGCTCTCGGACCAGAACATTGGTGAGCAATCAACAGACCTTGCAGTTTATTATCTACTACAATAGGGGCAACTAAGTTAGCTTTAACCTCAAAGGGTTTAAGCTGATTAATATGACAATCAGTTAATCCTGCTTCATAAATATTTTCTGTAGCCTTAACTCGCCCTTGTTGATAGGGTTGTACATAACGGTCAGCAAAACAGGGGTCAGCAATTTTTGCTCCCAAAGCTTTTGGCCAGTTACTATCAACTGATTCAGCAATAACTGTGCCTTTCCAGTCGCTATCAAATTCGTAGACTACTACTCGGTCTGAATTTAAAGCACTGCGGGTTTGTTCGACTGCAGCAACTAATATGTCTTTCAGACTGAGAGATTTACGAATTTCAGCATTAATTTGATTTAATTTTTGAGCTTGTTGGGTAGCTGCACGTTGTTTTTCTAAAAGTAACGCTTGATCTACAGCGTAACCCAGTTGAATCGCCAGTTGCTGGAAAAATTCGATTTCTGATTCTATCCATTGTCGGGGTTCAGCACAATGATGGGCTATTAATAAACCCATTAATTCTCCATCGGCAAGAATGGGAGCGACTAAATTTGCTCTGACGGCAAAGGGTTCGAGTTGACCAATGTGACATTCTGTTAATCCTGCTTCATAGATATCAGCGATCGCCCTTACTCGCCCTTTTTGATAAAAGTTTACATAACGGTCTGCAAAACAGGGGTCGGCTATTTTGGCATCCAAGGATTTTGGCCATTCACTACCAACTGATTCAGCAATGACTGTACCTTGCCAATTTTCATCAAAGTCATATACTATTACTCTGTCTGTTTGTAAAGCTTCTCTCACCTCTTCTACAACAGTTTTAAAGATATCTTTAACATTGAGAGATTCCCGAATATTAGAGGTTATTTGGTTTAATAATTCGGCTCTTTCTGCTGCAGCTCCTTCTGTTTCTATTAATGATTGAAGTTGATTAATTCTGACATCTATATTAGAGCGTAATACTGCTAAATCTTCTGCTAATGCGTTAGTTTTTGCCTTTAAACCTAGAGAGTTTTGTGAAGAATATGTTTGGTTATTGTTTGGCTGCCATACTTCTACTGGCACAATTGTTACTTCTTCATTACCATTACTATTACCTGATTGAGGTTGTGAAGTTTCTTGATGAGATTTTTGATTGTAATCTTTAGCTTGATTTGCCGCTCTATTGTCGGGTTGGTTTGTTTTTCTAAAACGTGTTTGTGTCATTTCAGTTATCACTTATCAGTTATCAGTTATCACTACCTCTGCAATAAAGAGGCTTAAAATAAGGAAGATGTTTTTGTTTTTTAGAAACGAAAAAAAAACAAAAACTTTTATATGTCAATGCTTTTAGATTTTATCAGCAAGCTTTATTTATACTGAGGAATATTTCTGAATAATTACTCAAAATCCTCATTAAAAAAATCACTGCTTAATTCTAAAATTCTGAATTCTCAATTCTGAATTCTCAATTCATTTAATGC
>NZ_LGSU01000816.1 GCF_002260545.1 Hydrocoleum sp. CS-953
GAGTAGGGGAGTAGGGGAGAAATTAAAATGTATCCTCTCGATCGCCAAATATTTTATTTATACCATTACATCCGGACATGATATTAGAGAGTCAAAGAACAGTAAAAATAAGAATAATATACGCTCAGTTGTAAATCTCAAAAATGTTGATTTAGAGCGGAAAAAAGGGAAGGAGCAATAAAGGAAAAGAAAAAGTTTTTTTGACTAATTACCTAGAGTTGATTATAGGGTTTCTCAGGCTCATTAGATACACCTATATTTATTTCTATTTTATTCCCTATTTCCTGAAAAAAAACATAATATTTAGCCTAAAATCAATCTTTATTCTACCTCCTTCCATAATCCTTATTCAAAATTAAATAGGCTTTGCTGTTAAATATAAAAGCCTTTATATATAAATGTTTTGTAAGCATTCAGCTATTAGCAGTCAGCAGTCAGCTAATAGCCGAGCAAACCTACAGGAGTGATTAAAATTAGCTGGCTATCTTTATTATTTATATTTCACTTTTTGGAGATTAATTTCTCAAATACAAACTGCCAAACAGGATAAGTTAATAACTCATAGCTGTTTCGCTGCGCGACATGAAAAGCGCAGCTCCTCCGCAGGAGGCTGGCTGTTAGCGAAGNCCAAACAGGATAAGTTAATAACTCATAGCTGTTTCGCTGCGCGACATGAAAAGCGCAGCTCCTCCGCAGGAGGCTGGCTGTTAGCGAAGCTCCTCTGTTAGCGCAGCTCCTCCGCAGGAGGCAAGAGGCTAGCTGACGGCTGAATGCTTACAATGTTTTAGCCTTTTTAAGTCTGGAAAAAGTACAAGGTTTTCGTTCTAGGGAACTTAAAAAGTTAGGATTTTGGGTTGACTTATGGCTGAAAAATAAAGGGATAATTCTTCCTCCTACTAGCTCGAAATTTCCCATTCATTCTGACTCCTGTACAGGCGTTTTGCTGCGCGACATATAAAGCGGAGCTTTGCGTTAGCACATGGCCGTTTCGCTGCGCGACATGAAACGCCCCTACGACTCCTGACTCCTACCCTCACCCATAAGAATTTTTCAGCAAACCCTAAATAGTCAAAACAATCTTACCAATCATCGAGCCTCCTTCTAACATTCGATGAGCTTCCATTGCATCATCTAAAGCAAAAGTTTTATTAACATTAATCTTTAACTTTCCTTGGTCAAATAACCGCCCACATTGCTGTAAAATTTTAGCTTGATCCTCTTGAGCTTCCGTCAATCCTTTCATCATCGGAGTTAACATTAACTCTAACCCTATTCTGAGATTTCTTTGTCTAGCAACTTTCAAATTTCCTAAACTATAATTTGGCTCTAAAATTGTCACTAAATCACCATAAACTTTAACTGCTGGAATAGTATCATAAAAAACCTTTCCGCCAATAGTATCAAAAGCCAAATCTACCCCTTCTCCATNATTTCTTTGTCTAGCAACTTTCAAATTTCCTAAACTATAATTTGGCTCTAAAATTGTCACTAAATCACCATAAACTTTAACTGCTGGAATAGTATCATAAAAAACCTTTCCGCCAATAGTATCAAAAGCCAAATCTACCCCTTCTCCATTCGTCCAATCTAAAATAGCTTCTACAAAATCTGTATTCTTAAAAATCGCTAAATCTACACCTAAACTTTTAACAAAATCTGCTTTTTCTTCTGAACTAATAGTAGTAGCAACCTCAGCACCTTGTAATTTTGCTAACTGTATAGCCACATGACCAACACCCCCTGCACCACCATGAATTAACACCTTTCTACCAGCTTGCAAATTTCCCCTATCATATAAAGATTCCCAAGCAGTAATTAAAACTAATGGTGCAGCANGCTCTAAAATTGTCACTAAATCACCATAAACTTTAACTGCTGGAATAGTATCATAAAAAACCTTTCCGCCAATAGTATCAAAAGCCAAATCTACCCCTTCTCCATTCGTCCAATCTAAAATAGCTTCTACAAAATCTGTATTCTTAAAAATCGCTAAATCTACACCTAAACTTTTAACAAAATCTGCTTTTTCTTCTGAACTAATAGAGTAGCAACCTCAGCACCTTGTAATTTTGCTAACTGTATAGCCACATGACCAACACCCCCTGCACCACCATGAATTAACACCTTTCTACCAGCTTGCAAATTTCCCCTATCATATAAAGATTCCCAAGCAGTAATTAAAACTAATGGTGCAGCAGCAGCTTCAACAAAGGTTAAAGAACTTGGTTTTTTCGCTACAAATCTTTCATCTACAACAGCTAATTCTGCATAATTTCCAGCAGTTGCTCCTATGCCACTATTACAAAAATAAACCTCATCTCCGACTTTAAATTTTTGTACATTTTCACCAATTTCTGTTACAATACCAGCTCCATCACATCCTAAAATAGCTGGCATTTGGTCTGGGTAAAAAGTGCCACGAGTGCGTAATTTAGTATCAATAGGATTTACCCCGGCAGCTTTTAAACTAACTAATATTTCTCTATCATTTTCAATTACAGGGTTAGCAACTTGCTCTATTTGTAAAACTTCTGGTGCCCCTGGTGATGTCATTAAAACTGCTTTCATAATTGATTTTTTTAAGTAAGAAGGAAGAATTCATTAATTGATAATTGATAATTGATAATTGATAATTACCTCTGGTTAAAACCGCTCTTGATTGAAGATCAGGAAATATCCTAGCACTTTTTTTCCCCTTAAAAGGGGGAGGCTTTAAACCAGAATTATTTAATTATTAATTATTAATAATTCGGTAACAAGGAAGAAGGAAGAAGGAATGCTTTGTGTTTTATAACACTAATAAAAATTCATTGCGACTGGAACAGATGGAACAGAGTGGAATGAAAAAATCTCCTAAACCCCTGAGATTGCTTCCTCTTATCACAATGACAACTATTCAACCTGATTCTATATTAAGCCTGCCTTTTTAAGGGGATCAAAATAATCAACTTCAGTTATCAGTATCTCCTAGTTCAATAGGAGGTACTGATAACTGATAACTGAAACTACATAGTCAAAGACTGCGGGTTAGTTTCAATCAACTTCGCCAAATCTTGCAAGAAAGCAGCAGCGTCAGCACCATAAATAATTCGATGGTCACAAGTAATATTTACCTGCATTTGTCGCTTAACTCCAATCATCCCATCAGCAGTTGCCACTACTTGAGGTTGAGATGCACCAATAGCTAAAATCGAACCCTGACCAGGTGGTAAAATAGCATCAAATGTATCTACGCCAAACATTCCCAAATTAGATAGAGTAAACGTACCAGTGCTATACTCATCTGGTTGTAATTGTTTTGCTCGCGCCTTATCTACCAAACCTTTCCAAGTACGAGACAAAGAATAAATATCCATCTTGTCAGCATTTTGTAATACTGGTGTAATCAAACCACCATCTGGCATTGCTACAGCCACAGCAATATTAATCCCAGAAGGATACTGAATACCTTGATCCACATAAGCAGCATTCACTAAAGGATGTTTTTGTAAAGTCATTGCTACTGCTTTTGCCAAAATAGCAGTCATTGTCACACCCTTAGACTTAATCTGTTTGTACAGCCCATCCAAATTATCTGTGACGATCTTATAACCAACATGGAAAGTAGGCACAGATAAACTGGTCATCATATTCCGCACCACTGCATTTTGCAGAGTATTCATCGGCACAACTTGTCCAGGAGTTACGGTCGTAGGAGGTGCAGATGGTATCGGTGAAGGTGCTGGAATAGATGGTTGAGTAGGAATAACAGGAGTAGCAATATTCACTGTTGCAGCTACCGGGGTAGGAGTACGACCCGCCGCCATTTCCACATCCTCCGCTACAATACGACCGTGAGGACCACTACCTTTCAGGGAACTTAAATCCACCTTCAAGTCTTTGGCCAATTTTTTGGCACGAGGAGAAGCAATAACCCGTCCATTACGACGACTAGAATTATCTTGAACTTCTGTTGCTATAGAAGCGGGAGCCGTGGCAACAGCAGTTGCAGAGCTAGAAGCAGTCGCAGCAGCAGTTTCTTTCTTCTCTGTAGTCCCGCCTTGCTGTTTCGCTTGTTCAATTTCTGCTTCAGTTTCGGCCAACAAAGCAATGGCAGAACCAACTGGAGCAACATCTCCCGCTGCTACAAGTATTGTGGCCAAATATCCAGAGGAAAAGGACTCCACATCCATATCTGCTTTGTCTGATTCAACCACTAAAACTGTTTCCCCTTTTTCCACCCAATCACCGGGAGATTTTTGCCAAGAAACAATCTTACCCTCAGTCATGGTGGAACTAAGGGCGGGCATAAATATATCGTTAATCATGTTAGTTTTCCGTCGTTTTTTTTGTGGACAAATTGTTTAGATAGGATTCTATAGCGGTACGCGCAAGTCAGAAGTCAGAATTAATTCCTTACTGAGTTTAAGCATTTATAAATGTCAAACACCTATTTGCGTGATGCTATAGAAAAAGAAGTCAGGAGTCAGAATTAATTAGGGCTTGCTGATTAAAGATCAAAGCATTTACAGATAAAGGTTTTAGCCTTTTTAGCTCGGGAAAAAGTACCTAGTTTTCAGCTCTTTATGCACGGTTCCCGAAAAATCAAAAAGGAGGGCATTTTGGTCAAGGTCAAGAGAGTACCCCAAAAATTACTCCCGTAGGGACGTTTTGCTGATGGAAAGCGGAGCATTCCGGAACGGAGAACGCATTTTTGCCTGTGCAACGTCCCTACTACTCCCCTACTCCCTACTCCCCTTCCTCCTAACAAAACACGAGTTTCTCTAGCTGCAGCTTTCATTGCTGACTCTGGTGTACGGGAACCTGTTAGAGCAGCACTCAAATAACGTTGTAAAATAT
>NZ_LGSU01000817.1 GCF_002260545.1 Hydrocoleum sp. CS-953
CCGCAACAAGTTAAAACATATACTCAAGAGTAAATACTATTGTATTTTGTAATTATTATAGATGTTAGTATAGGTAAACTATAAAATGGTCGCAGTTAGAAGTACATTTCCAACCCCAAGTAATAAGTCCACAAAAACTAATTTTTCTGTTATATCAAAAAAATCAGTTAGGCCACAGAAATCAACAGAAAAAAACTTATCTGATGGTAACTATATCTCTGAACAGAGTACAGACTTAGAAACAACTCAAGTACAGAATATGGCTCAAGTCATCTCCCTACCCCAGTCCAAAGCGCTCTGGTTAAAATCTTTGATGGCAACACAATTTACTTCATCCATTGTCACGGTATTATTAGCAAGTGCGAGTGTGGCCTTTTATGGCTTAACAATTTATGGCCAATCTAAATGGACAACAGAATATCAACAATTACAAAAACTTAGAGAAAAGGAACAGCAGATAAGTGTTGCTAATGAACTCTTGAAAAACCATATAGCTGAACAAGCATCAACTTCTGATAATGGTTTAACTTCACGAGATTCTGTAAAGAGGATATTTTTAGAACCAGCACCTCCACGTCCTGCCCCTAATCCTCCTCAACCTTATCTAGAATCTAGTTCAGCTCATAAATATCTCTTCAAAACACCAGTGGGATATTGAATCTTGAGCGGGGGAGTAGGGGAGTAGGGGAGTAAGGGAGTAGGGGAGTAATAAACATAAGAATAATTAACACGCTCCTGGTTTGCTAATTATTAAAAAAATTAAAAAGCCAGTGTTAATTACTTAATAATTTCAATAACTGAAGTTTCACCTAAGTATAGCATTCTTTTTTTTAATTAGTGTCTTTAGCCAGAGCTACTGATAACTGATAACTGATAACTGTTAACGAAGTTCCTCTGAAAGAGGCTAACTGAAATGAACTATCCTTCAAATTCCCAACTTCCTCGTAGGTCTTTCAACCGCAAACAAAGAGAAAAATCTAGGTCTCATCTCAAAAATCAAAAGCTTCAAGATGAAGCAGATGCTGTTAAAAATACCCCTAAAAGATCACCCTCAACAGCTTCTCAGGAAAACTATGAAAAATGTCGAACATCTAGACTTTACCAAGTCTGGATACTTCTGATGTTAGGCTTATTAGGACTAATAATTAACCTATTTCGTTTACAAGTTGTGCAGGGCAAAGCATTACAAAAAATAGCCCAACAACAGCAAACTGTACAATCAAATCCTTTCATTCCTAGACGCCCAATAGTTGATAGAAACGGGAATGTTTTAGCAATTGATAAAGTGGCATACACTCTCTATGCTCACCCCAAAATATTTAACCGCTCAAAACAAGAAGTTGCTTATCAATTATCAACTGTTCTAGAAGGAGCAAATTTGGAAAAAACCCTAACTTCCAATGACTTACTCCAAATATTCAATCAAAGAGAGACAGGTATAAAAATTGCCGACTTAATATCTCAAGAAAGTGCAAATAAAATTACTGATTTATATATTGATGGCTTAGAATTAATTCAACACCCACAACGTCTCTATCCTCAGAAAGAATTAGTAGCTGAAGTAGTAGGATATGTAGATGGAGAAAGCAAAGGTCAAGCTGGAATTGAATATNCAAATATTCAATCAAAGAGAGACAGGTATAAAAATTGCCGACTTAATATCTCAAGAAAGTGCAAATAAAATTACTGATTTATATATTGATGGCTTAGAATTAATTCAACACCCACAACGTCTCTATCCTCAGAAAGAATTAGTAGCTGAAGTAGTAGGATATGTAGATGGAGAAAGCAAAGGTCAAGCTGGAATTGAATATAGTCAACAAAATCTCTTAGAACGCTCTATAGAAACAATCCAATTTCGGCGCTTAATCAAAGGCGCTCTAGTACCCGATAAACTAACCACAGGTTTTTTACAGTTAGATGACCTTTCCCTGCATCTAACTATTGACTCTCGCTTGCAACGATCTGTACGAGCAATACTTAAACAACAGTTAGAAGAATATGAGGCCAAGCGAGGCACTGTCATTGTCATGGACGCTACTGATGGTTCTATATTATCTCTAGTATCGGAACCTTCTTATGACCCCAATCAATACTATAACTATGACGTGACATTGTTCAAAAATTGGGCCGTAACAGATGTTTATGAACCAGGTTCGACCTTTAAACCAATAAATGTGGCCTTAGCTTTAGAGGTAGGAGCGATTGAAGAAGATAGTGTATTTTATGACACAGGCAGAATGAGGATTGGTCGTTGGTCCATATTTAATTCCGGTGGTGGCGGTGGTGCCCGGAGTGTAACTGAGATTATTCGAGATTCTAGTAATATCGGTATGGTTAAAATTATTGAACAAATGCCACGAGCTGTTTTTTATGATGGTCTCAAACGGTTAGGATTAGAAGATACTACTGGTGCAGACTTACCTTTTGAAGCAGCTAACATTTTGAAGGGTAGAAACCAGTTTTTAATGGTACCGGTGGAAGCAGCGACTACTGCTTTTGGTCAGGGGTTTTCTCTGACTCCTCTAAAACTAGCGCAACTGAATGCAGCTTTAGCAAATGGGGGAAAACTGGTGACACCCCATGTTGTCCGTGGATTATTTGATAGTAAGGGGCAACCATATTGGCAGTTACCTTTGCCACAACCTAAACAAGTTTTTTCTTCTGACACTACGACAAAAGTTTTGGCAATGATGGAAAAGGTGGTTGAGAGTGGTACTGGTAAAAGAGCTAGACTGCGTGGATATCGAATTGCTGGCAAAACTGGTACGGCGCAAAAAGCTTCTGAAACTGGAGGTTATTCTAAGAGTGCTAAAATTACAAGTTTTGTGGGTATTTTGCCAGTGGAGTCTCCCCGTTATGTAGTTTTGGCTGTTATTGATGAACCTGTTAGGGGTAGTGGGGGAAAGGTTGCTGCTCCTGTTGTTAAGTCGGTGATTAAGTCTTTGATTAATATTGAGCAAATTCCTCCTTCTGATAAGAGGGAGTAGGGAGTAGGGAGTAGGGAATGGCTAGAGTCCAGTCCAGTAGGGTGCGTTTCACTGCGTGACATGGAAAGCGGAGCATTCCCTATACGAAAAATGAAATGTAACGCACCGCCCATGTCAAACTGTGGGATAAATGTAACGCACCGTCCATCCCAAACTGTGGGATAATTGATTTGATTTTTTATTATTGGAGATATCTAATACTAAAATTTGAACAGAATTTGTTCTGGGCAAATTTTCACTAAGTTAGCTAAAGCAGGGAGTAGGAAGTCGGGAAAAATATTGGATGATTTTTGTGGGATAATTGATTTGANTTCACTGCGTGACATGGAAAGCGGAGCATTCCCTATACGAAAAATGAAATGTAACGCACCGCCCATGTCAAACTGTGGGATAAATGTAACGCACCGTCCATCCCAAACTGTGGGATAATTGATTTGATTTTTTATTATTGGAGATGTCTAATACCAATTCCCATGCATTAACGTTATACTTAGATCAAACTTCAGTTATTATAGCAACAGCCAGGGCGATTAGGACATAGACTGATGATGAATCAAAGACCACGGAAACACTTTTCCCACTGTTCCCTGTTCCCAGTTAAGTGTTCCCTGCTATAAATAATTAAACTAAGGTAATTACTTTATTGTTAGTTTGAAGTAATTTAGNAGGGCGATTAGGACATAGACTGATGATGAATCAAAGACCACGGAAACACTTTTCCCACTGTTCCCTGTTCCCAGTTAAGTGTTCCCTGCTATAAATAATTAAACTAAGGTAATTACTTTATTGTTAGTTTGAAGTAATTTAGCATTAATTATTCTTGTTTGTACGGACGTTGCATGCAACGTCCATACCACCCCCACTCCCCTACTTCAATCAAATGTAGAAAAGTTTTTGAGAAATGGTATAATATTTCGGTGCGTTACGCTTCCGCTTTTCATGTCGGCGACAGCCGAAACGCACCCTACTGGACTGACACACCTTAAATTGTGCAATAGTAGGGGCGGGNTTATCTGACTCAATGTGAAAACTCGTTGTACGGACGTTTTGCTGACGCAAAGCTCCGCTTTATATGTCGGCGACAGCCGAAGTGCGTAATTAGGAGCATTCCGTCAGGAAAGTTGTGCGCCAGCAAAACGCGGAGCGACATGGAAAGCGGAGCATTCCGGAACGGAAAACGCATTTTTGCCTGTGCAACGTCCCTATGGTGAAACCCGCCACTACAGAGTCTGATTCCCTATTGCACAGTTTTAGCTGAAACAGTCCACTACTGGACTGACACACTTTAAATGGTGCAATAGTAGGGGCGGGTTTTAGTGGAAATTTTGATGCTTACTCTAAGATTTAGATAAACCCACCCTAATGCACTGTTGGGGGTTTGGAGACCAAACCCCTACGATTCCTAAATTACATAATATCAGAAATGTTCAATGGATCTGCTTCGCGATGACGGTTTGCTTCTTCCAATTTCTCGCGAGAAGACATGACGCAAATATTATTACGTTCCATCCCCGCAGTAAACACATCTAACAAAGTTTGTTTCACATCTGCTACTGTAGCTTTCAGCGATCGCTCATAACGTTCTTCCCTGACTTCTGAACTTTTTGCTGTCAGATAACGTTCCAAAGCTAAACCTGTCGCTGTCTCTGGACGCAACACTGGAGAATCATCCTGAGTTGTAGCAATAATAGCACGGTCAACATCAGTCTGAGTCCAATCTACATCCTTGATATAATCTATTAAACCAGCAAAAACATCAAGAGTTCGACTAACATGGGGGTCACGATAGGAATACAGAGAAACAGTTTTTCCTAAACCACTGTAACTACATCCGGCACCGTAAGCATTACCCTTCA
>NZ_LGSU01000818.1 GCF_002260545.1 Hydrocoleum sp. CS-953
ATATTTAGTTGATAAATAGCCTGAAAAATTAATAGCCAAATCTAATTTTGATAATATATATTCATACATCTGTAATTAACAGAGAAAGGATTGAAGTAATTAATAATTCTTAAATAATCATCAGCAAACTGATAGATTTTGACAAAAAAATTAACAGTTTTTATGAAGAGAAACTAGGAGAAAAATATGGAAACTCTATTAGGTATTTGTCTAGGTGTGGGGTTAAGTGCAGCTTGTGGGTTTCGCATATTTGTGCCTCCACTGGTGATGAGTATTGCAGCACAGTCAGGACATTTACAACTGTCTGATGATTTTATTTGGATGGGTACTCCGGGAGCAACGGTTGCTTTTGGAGTAGGTGCATTTGTGGAAGTTGCTGCTTATTACATTCCTTGGGTGGATGAGTTATTAGATATTATTGCCACACCAACAGCAGTCGTTGCGGGTACGATAATTACAGGTTCATTTGTCAGCGACATGAGTCCAATGCTACAGTGGACGATCGCTGTGATTGTAGGTGGAGGATCTGCGGGAACGGTGCAAGGTTTAACAGACGTTACCAGGTTAGCTTCTACTGCTCTGACAGGAGGGTTTGCAAATCCTGGAGTTTCGACAATGGAGTTACTTAGTTCCACAGTATTGTCGATGTTAGCGATTTCTGTACCACTTTTAGCCGCTGTCGTAGTATTTGTAGTGATTGGGTTGCTATTATCAGGAGTTAAAGCTTTGCATCGTAAATTGAGGCAAAGAAATAATACAGAAATACCACCGACTGAGATTGAATAAATGAATGATAACCCCGTAGGGAAGTTGCATGCAACTTCCCTACTTTCTGGTCTACTGACAATGAAAAGCGCTGTAAACCCGGTTTCTTATTTAGGTGCGTAAGTTCTCATATTCACCCCACCATCCACATTTAATCGATACTATTATTAAATGGTTGAGAAAAGAAATATTAGAAGCTTAGAAAATTTTTATTCCAAGTCACAAATACGGCAGTCTTCTTCTTCTACATTGGGGTTATTTTTCAAATAGTCATGCACCGAGTCGCAACTATGCTTAAGTAAGTCATCAAGATTAAATTTCCAGAGTTTGACTGTGCTGTCAGCACCAGCAGAAGCAATTAACTTTCCATCCGGACTAAAAGCTATACTGATGACTTTATATCCATGTAGAGTAGTTACTAAATTACCAATAACTGTCAGTCAAAACTTGGGCAAAAGAATTATCTTTTTTTTAAGTTGTTGCTGAATATTTAAGACTTATCGACGGGGAACTATCTGATGTTTAATTTCTTCAGGCGAGATAACTTTACCATACATTTTGACATCTACAGAATCTATTGAAATGCCTTGAGAAGTTTGATTTGTGAGATTTACAAGTTCTGACCACTTACACATTCTTAGGTTTCCGCGACAGCCATAAGGCTGGTGGCAGTTTACAATAAACTCAGTAGGTGATGTAAAACCTATTAATGTTTGATAGCTTACATCTTGACCTGGTATTTCTTCTGAACGGCGACAATATAAATCACTATCACTATGATTTTTTAGTAACCGCTCGGTACTTAAATCAATAATTAGTAAACTTGTTGCATGCTCAGTTTCACCAAAGTCATAATTAGCTCTAACAGCAAGAAAACGACCATCTGGAGAAAAAGATATAGGTATTAAGTTAACTAAAGCATAAGAGGTGAGTTCCCTATCTAAGAAGGCAGCAAATTTAGTATTTATATCTATATCTATAGTTTTCTCTTGTCGTGCGGATTCAATTACCAGGTTTATAGAAGGAGTCTGGAATATTCTAGCACAACCAAAACGGAGGGAATATTCGTCTGAACCTAAACGACGAAAAATAGTATTAAAATAAACAGATTTATTACCATCTGGAGAAGCTAATTTTCTAGAGCGATAAGAAATTTCTTCGGTTTGAGAACAATTACTTGAATTTATCAAAATACCCCCTGGTGCAAAAATNAGCTAATTTTCTAGAGCGATAAGAAATTTCTTCGGTTTGAGAACAATTACTTGAATTTATCAAAATACCCCCTGGTGCAAAAATCGTATTTTGACTTAAGACTCGCTCTATATACATTGCAAATCCTAGTAAAGCAGTAATGGAAATAAGAGTTGTTAACTTACTTAAAAATTGTTTCATACTAAATCCGGTTGAGATAGAAGCTTTATGATAAAGGTAAGGCAAAAGGCTTTAGTTGTCTAGAGTAGTTAGTGTAGGTTGGGTTGCTGCGATTCGTTAGGACAAAGAGGCCAAGATTGCAACATCACCCTTTAACCATTGGTTAAAAACTCATCACTTATCGATACTTTCTCTAATTTTGGCTAGATTCTACACTATCGATCCAATCCTGATGTCCCTCTAGGGTTTTCAGCAGTGTGCCGTCTAGTTTCCAGAGTTTAACTGTGCCGTCATAACTAGCAGTAGCAATTAACTCTCCATCGGGATTAAATTCTGCACTGATGACCCAATCCTGATGCCCTTCTAGAGTTGTCACCAGTGTACCGTCTGGTTTCCACAGCTTGACTGTCTTGTCTTCACTTGCAGTAGCAATCAATTCTCCATCGGGGCTAAAGACTACATCCCAGACCGAAG
Organism: Hydrocoleum sp. CS-953; assembly: GCF_002260545.1. GTDB lineage: Bacteria > Cyanobacteriota > Cyanobacteriia > Cyanobacteriales > Microcoleaceae > Trichodesmium. Next base: position 2,611 of record NZ_LGSU01000818.1, read on the forward strand.
CTTGATGCCCTTCTAGAGTTGTCAGCAGTGTACCGTCTGCTTTCCACAGTTTGACTGTGCCGTCATAACTAGCAATAGCAATCAATTCTCCATCGGGACTAAATTCTACACTGATGACCCAATCCTGATGCCCTTCTAGAGTTGTCAGCAGTGTACCGTCTGGTTTCCACAGTTTGACTATCTGGTCTTCACTTACAGTAGCAATCAACTCTCCATCGGGGCTAAAGGCTACATTCGTGACCCCATCATCATGCACTTCTAGGGTGTTCAGCAGAGCGCCGTCTGGTTTCCACAGTTTGACTGTGCCGTCATAACTAGCAGTAGCAATCAATTCTCCATCGGGGCTAAAAGCTACAGCATTGATCGAACCTTGATGCCCTTCTAGATTTGTCAGCAGTGTACCATCTGGTTTCCACAGTTTGACTGTGCCGTCATAACTAACAGTAGCAATTAACTCTCCATTAGGACTAAATTCTGCACGGATGACCCCATGTTCCAGTCCTTCTAGAGTTGTCAGCAGTGTACCATCTGGTTTCCACAATTTCACTGTCTTGTCAGCACTAGCAGTAGCAATTAACTCTCCATCGGGATTAAATTCCGCACTGATGACCCAATCCTGATGCCCTTCTAGAGTTGTCAGCAGTGTACCATCTGGTTTCCACAATTTCACTGTCTTATCATTACTAGCAGTAGCAATTAACTCTCCATCGGGGCTAAATGCTGCACTGTTAATCCCACGATCATACTCTTCTAGGGTGTTCACCAGAGTGCCGTCTGGTTTCCACAGTTTGACTTTAGTGCCAATTGAAGAAGCAATTAACTCTCCATCGGGGCTAAAAGCTACAGCATTGAAATATGAACCAAAGACTCCATCCGCCCAAAACGAATGATGCCCTTCTAAGGTGTTCACCAGAGTACCGTCTGGTTTCCACAGTTTCACTTGGGTGCAAATTGAAGAAGCAATCAATTCTCCATCGGGGCTAAAGGCTATAGCTAGCCAACCCATCTCCTCTAGGTTGTTGACTAGAGTGCCGTCTGTTTTCCACAGTTTTGTTGTGCCACCATAATCAACAACAGAAGCAATCAAGTTTCCATCAGGGCTAAAGGCTACAGCTATGACTTGAGAATCATGCTCTTCTAGGGTTGCCACCAGGGTACCGTCTGGTTTCCACAGTTTCACTTGGGTGCCAACTCCAGTAGCAATCAATTCTCCATCCGGGCTGAAGGCTATAGCACCGATCGAACCTTCATGTCCTTCTAGGGTGTTCATCAGAGTGCCGTCTGGTTTCCACAGTTTCACTGTCTTGTCAGCACTAGCAGTAGCAATCAATTCTCCATCAGGGCTAAAGGCTACATTCCTGACCGAACCTTGATGCGCTTCTAAGGTTTTCACCAGAGTGCCATTTGGTTTCCACAGTTTTACTGTCTTGTCTTCACTTGCAGTAACAATCAACTCTCCATTGGGGCTAAAGGCCACATCCCAGACTACATCCTGATGCCCTTCTAAGGTTTTCACCAGAGTGCCATCTGGTTTCCACAGTTTCACTTGGGTGCCAATTGAAGAAGCAATCAATTTTCCATCGGGGCTAAAAGCTACAGCATTGACCTTATCCTGGGGATACTTTCTCATGCGGAGAGTGTGCCGTAAGTAGCTATTCTGGGGACGCCTTACCATCATGTTAGACTTCTGCCAGTCGGTCATTTTTGCCAATATTCCTGTTGTTTTCAAGAGAATATCAGGTTTGAGTTGGCCAATATTTGGCAACTCCTCTAATTTTTCCCCACATTTGATGGCATCTAACTGTGTCTCTAACCTTTGCTCAAAGAGAGTTTCTAAGTTAGCAATGTTAGGTTTGATCTCAGCATTGTTCTCACCAAGAAGAGTCCTAAGTCTTTGAATCTCTGTTAACATACCTGCCCCAGAAACTATAACCAAGGTAGCTCCCATCCCTAAAAGGGTTATTTGCTGTCGGTGCTGTTGTTGTTTTTGTTGGCGCTCGATACTTTCTCTAATTTTATTCATAATCAATTTTTTAGTAGTTAACGCAGCAAAGCTAATTTTAGGATTTAGAAATTTACTTCTGAAAAATTTGATTTTGACAATTGTCTTTCTACAGTTCTAAACTCTATTTTTTTCGGAAAAATTTTGAGTTTGATAAATTTGCGACCTAGGAAATTTTGACTCTTTTAATGCTTTGACTGATTCGATTAAACCTCCTATTTCATGTAATGTATAA
>NZ_LGSU01000819.1 GCF_002260545.1 Hydrocoleum sp. CS-953
GTATTATATAAGCGATTTAACCTTCAAAACCCGCCCGGCCTTAGTTGCATTTATTGATGCCGACCTACTTAAATCATCAATGGTATAGCAATCCTATTTTATTTGTGTATAAAAATCTTACCGCTTTTAGGTATGGAGGGAACAGGCAACAGGGAACAGGTAAGAGTTTCAGTTTTTTTATCTACTTTTTGATTACCCGCAACCTATGCGCGGATTGCTATAGATTTTAAATGGTTGAAATAATTCGATCTTTTGGCTAAATTTTACTATATAAAAAGTGTAATATTTCATATTTTACAAACAAGATATTTATGACAATAAAAAAAAATATTAGTTAGAGACTGTTTGTAAAACAAGTATTAAGAGAGCTGAGAATGACTAAAATCTAAAAGAGGTAAGACTTTAAGAGATTGAAATCGGGTAAATACCAGAGGTGGAAAGGTACATATATTCCTAGATTTTTAAGTTACAAATAGTTGTCTTGATTTCTTCCTTCCTCCATACCTGTTGACAGTTAAGTGTTCCCTGTTCCCTACCTCCTTTTTATATTTCCTGATATATTCAATCTCTTATTAACTTGCATATAATTAGATTTTATTTCCTGGGAAATATAGATTTGAGTGTAAAGGGAGCAGAAAAAAGTCTTAACTTTTACTTGTAAAGCTATACGTCGTGATGTAGCATTAGTGAATTTTTGGAAATGCTTGGTAGGAATTTCTACTTAAAAAGATTTCTTAACTAAGTTTTAATAACAGCCATCACTATTTGAGGCTTATCATAAAAATAGAAGTTCACAGTTAAGTAAAATACAAAATTCTTCATCAAACTCAAAAATTGACTAATTATTGACTTAAGTCAAAGACAAAATTTCTAGTCAGTAACTACAGTAAAAATATAACACTTCTTGCAGAAGTCAGGGAATAGGGAAGAGGGGGGATGAAATTGTTGATTCTATATCTCTAATTGATTTAATTAAAACTTTTGCAAGAGGTTGACAAACAGTTATAAATTTGCTAACATATACTTACATAAGTTCACAAAAGCTATATGAGTTATGTTCCATTGAGAAAGGCCGTAGAAATACTGGGTTTACACCCAAATACATTACGGAAATATGGGGATGAAGGCAAAATCAAAATCATCAAAAACGAAGCCGGGCAAAGATTGTACGATACAAAATCCTACATCATCGGTGCAACTAGAGCTACCACTGTTTGCTACTGTAGAGTGTCATCAAACAAACAAAAAGATGACCTCAAAAGACAAATTGAGTTCATGCAAAACCAATATCCAGAATCAGAAATCATCAAAGATATCGGCAGCGGACTCAACTTCAAAAGAAAAGGTCTTAGAACCATACTGGACAGAATCTTGCAAGGAGATAAGCTCAAAATTATTGTTGCCTGTAGGGACAGACTTACAAGATTTGGATTCGAGCTTATACAATATTTGGTCGAACAAAACGGTGGAGAAATCGTGGTACTCGACCAAACTATACACTCTCCAGAGTCAGAAATGGTCACAGATATTCTCTCAATCATTCATGTATTCTCCTGTAGAATCCATGGCCTCAGAAAGTACAAACAAAAAATCAAAGAAGATTCGGATTTACCTAAGCCGTGAACAAAGACAACTACTTAGGCAGTGGATAGGTACAGCTAGATTTACCTATAACCGTACTGTTGAGTATCTTCAGCAACCTGATACTAAAGCTAATTGGAGAGCAATTAAGGGAGAAATTTTAGGCAATCTTCCTGAGTGGGCTAAACCTGTTCCTTATCAAATAAAATCTATTGCTGTTCGTGATGCGACTATAGCAGTCAGGGAAGCCAAAGCTAAATATTCTCAAACCGGACAATTTCAACAAGTCAGATTCAAGTCTCGTAAGAACCCAGTGCAATCTTGCTATATACCTAAATCAGCAGTATCAGAAGCAGGTGTTTACCATACTCAGCTAGGTCAAATTAAATTCTCTGAAACATTACCAGAAAGTTTTGGAGATTGCAGAATGGTTGTACAACGAGGACAGTATTATCTCTGTTTACCAGTTGATGCACCCAAGCACAAAAGTGAAAATAGGCATCGAATTGTAGCTTTAGACCCTGGCGTGAGAAACTTTCTGACTTTATTTTCTGAAAATAGCTTTGGTTGGATAGGCTCTAATGATATAGGTCGAGTTCAGAGGTTGTGTTACCATTTGGATGATTTAGTCTCTAGGTTAACTAAAGCTAAGTCTAAAACCAAGCAGCGTATGAAAAAAGCAGCTAATCGAATGAGGTCAAAAATCATAAATCTCGTAGATGAGTTGCACCACAAAACTGCTTTATTTTTAGTGCCTCTTTCAGAGGAGCTTCGCTATCAAAACTTTGATGTAATTTTACTGCCGACTTTTGAAGTTTCTCAGATGACAATCAAATCTAACAGGAAACTCAGAAGTAAGTCAGTTAGACAGATGTTAACTTGGGCGCATTATAGGTTTGAAGAATTTTTAAAGCATAAAGCCAACGAATACAAGAAAACCGTTTTAGATGTAAGTGAAGCATATACTAGCAAAACTGTTAGTTGGACTGGTGAAATTCTAAATAATTTAGGCGGCAAAAAAATTGTGACTGGTAGCGATGGATTCCGACTCGACCGCGACTTAAATGGAGCGCGCGGAATCTTTATTAAAAGCGTGGTAGAACATCCTTCTATCACTTTGGGAGATACCCCCTCAATAAGTTAATCTTAATTGTGCATTGTTAACATTTGTTAGCAAAATAGTATCGGTCTATACAGATAAAAACCTACCAGGAGAAAAATATTATGTCTATGTTTTGTGAACAATGTGAACAAACCGCCAGTGGGCAAGGTTGCCATCAATGGGGAGCTTGTGGCAAAAGTCCGGAATTGAACGCTGTACAAGATTTATTAGTTTACTGTCTGCGGGGGTTGGCAGAAGTTAGACTCCAGGCAAAACAATTAAATATTTCTACTAGAGAAATAGATGTCTTTATCTGTGAGTCAATGTTTGCTACAATGACAAACGTTAACTTTAACAAAAAAAGTTTTGCTCAATATATCAAACAGGCGATCGCTCTCCGAGAAAAGCTGAAAGCTCAAATTCCTGAAACTAAATTCTCTCCCCTAGCTCACTACGAACCAGACTACAGTGAAAGTTTATCTCTCCAAGGTGAAAATGTTTCTCTAAAATTTCTTGCTCAGTCTAATAGTAATGTTGATATATTTTCTCTCAAATTAACAGTTATCTATGGTATTAAAGGAGCTGCTTCCTACACATTCCACGCTATGGAGTTGGGAGAAGAAGATGAAAAAATTTATGATTTTATTGCTGAAGCATTAGTTGCTCTGGATAACCAAGACCTAACCCTTGACGACTGGGTAAACCTGGCGTTGCAAGTGGGAGAAATTAATCTCAAAGCAATGGAGTTGTTAGACGCAGGTCATACAAACACCTACGGTCATCCCGTACCTACTGCCGTACCGTTGCATCCCCGAAAAGGAAAAGCAATATTAGTTTCTGGTCACGATATTCGACAACTCGCAGCAATTTTAAAACAAACTACTAATACCGATATTACTATCTATACTCATGGCGAACTTTTGCCTTCCCACGGTTATCCGCTCTTGAAACAACAATATCCTCATTTTTACGGTCATTATGGCACTGCTTGGCAAAATCAGACTAAAGATTTTGCTAAATTCCCGGGTCCGATAGTAGTCACAACTAATTGTTTGATGCCTCCCCATGAAAATTATGAGGATAAATTATTTAGTATAGGTCCTGTGGGATATCCGGGAATGACTCATTTAGATACTACCTCAGATGGTACGCCAGATTTTACTCCCGTGATGGAAAAGGCGTTGTCGATGTCTGGGTTTACTGAGGATGGGGAACCGAAACAGGTAATGGTTGGTTTTGCCCGAAATACAGTTTTGAATGTTGCTGATACTGTGGTTGATGCGGTGAAGCAAGGCAAAATTCGTCATTTCTTTTTAGTAGGTGGTTGTGATGGAGCGAAACCAGACCGGAATTATTATACAGAGTTTGTGGAGAAGGTGCCGGAAGATTGTGTAGTTTTGACACTTGCTTGTGGTAAGTTCCGCTTTTTTGACAAAGAGATGGGTTTAATAGGAGAAATTCCTCGGTTGATGGATGTTGGTCAGTGTAATGATGCTTATTCGGCAATTCAAATTGCTTTAGGTTTGGCAAAAGCGTTTGATGTGGGTGTGAATGAGTTACCCTTGTCAATGATTTTGTCTTGGTATGAGCAAAAAGCAGTGGCAGTTTTGTTGACTTTGTTGTATTTGGGAATTAAGGATATTCGGTTAGGTCCGACTTTGCCTGCATTTATTTCGCCCAATGTGTTTCAGTTGTTGCAGCAAAAATATAACTTACAGGCGATCGCTACTCCGGATGAAGATTTAGCTGCTTGTTTGGGTAGTGGTTGAGATGAATTAGGTTATAGAAACCATTTCGTATTGTTGAGCTTCTCCCACTATTCTTGAAATCTTGACATTGAGCTAATGGAAAAATTTTCAAATACCTAAAGATATTATTAGTGGGACTTAAACAACTTAATAAGCAAAATTAGACCATAATGTTTATAAACCAAGAATTTTACCTCGAAGCTGTCTGAAGTTAAGTGAAAATATGAATGTATTTACTTCTTATAAAGTTTTCGGATCTGTTTTTTCTGGTTTCTCAGAATTCAGTTTTTTTGGTATTGGTGAGGGAATTTCAGTTACTACAACTACAGGAGTTTCAGAAACTAATTGCCATTGAGAAAATCTATATACGCCTAATCCTAGTAAAGGAATAATGAGTAAGACTAAAATATTATCTTTGAT
>NZ_LGSU01000082.1 GCF_002260545.1 Hydrocoleum sp. CS-953
ATATCTCAAGAAAATCTTTCATTTTTAAACTTCTATCATTCTGTCAGAGAAGCAGCATCAAAAATGCAAAGTGCTTCTAATTTGAAAAATTTATCTCAAATAATTGTAAAAGAAATCAGAAAAATTACAGGCTTTGACAGAGTAATGGTATATAAATTTGATTCTAAAAATAGTGGTTCTGTAATTGCTGAAGAAAAAATAGAAACCCTAGAACCACTGTTAGGATTAAATTATCCAAGTCTAGATATTCCACCTCAAGCTAGAAAAATATTCCAAGTAAATTGGCTCAGATTAATTGCAGATGTTAATTCTCAACCTGTAGAAATCTTACCAAGCAATAATCCAATTACTAATGAATCTATTGACTTAACTTATTCTGTTTTAAGAAGTGTCTCACCTTGCCACATCGAATATTTAAAAAATATGGGTGTCGGTGCTTCTATGTCTATATCTTTGCTCAAAAATAAAAAATTATGGGGTTTAATTGCTTGTCACCACAATTCAGCGAAATATGTGCCCTATGAATTAAGAGCAGCGTGCGAATTTTTAGGACAAACAATGTCTCTAGAAATTCCTTATCAAGAAAATAACGAAGACTATAATTATCGGTTAGAGTTAAAGTCAGTCAAGAGTAAAATTATTGAAGATATTTCAACTTCATCAAATTTTATTGATGCCTTAGTTGAATGTCAAAATCAACTCCTAAATTTAGCCAGTGCTGAAGGAGCAGTCGTAATTTCTGGAGAGCATTTTCATCTAGTAGGTAAAACTCCACCATTAATAGCTATTCAAGAATTAATCCCAGAGATAGAAAAACAGTTTAATCAAGAAGTTTTTTCTACAGATTCTTTGCCTAGAAGTTATGAAAAATTTCGAGAATATAAAGATGTAGCTAGTGGGTTACTAGCACTTTCAATATCTTCAGCTCAAAGAATTTATATTTTGTGGTTTCGACCAGAATTCATTCAAACTATTGATTGGGCTGGAGATCCTAAACCAGTTACAGAAACAGAGTCTAATGGCGACATTCGATTATGTCCTCGGAAATCATTTGAACTGTGGAAAGAAATTGTTAAACTAACATCTGTACCTTGGAAAAAGTGTGAAATAGATGCTGCATTGGAACTAAGAAATGCGATTATTAAAATTGTACTTAAACAAGCAGATGAACTAGCAAAATTAAATTCTGCATTGCAAAAGTCAGAAGTAAGAGAAAGAGAAAAATCGGCTCAATTAGAACAAACATTAAGAAAATTACAATTGACTCAGACACAATTAATCCAAAGTGAAAAAATGTCTAGTTTAGGGCAGTTAGTCGCAGGTATTGCCCATGAAATTAATAATCCTGTTAATTTTATATATGGCAATATTGAATATGCAAATAATTATGCCTGTGAACTAATGCAAATGATTAAACTATATCAACAATATTACAATCCTCCTGTGGCAGAAATTGAAGCAGAAAGTGAAGAAATAGATGTAGAATTTATTATGGAAGACCTGCCTCAACTATTAAAATCTATGAAGGTAGGTACAGAGCGGATTCGTGAAATTGTCAAGTCATTACGCAATTTTTCCAGACTTGATGAAGCAGAAATGAAGCTAGTTAATATTCACGAAGGAATAGATAGCACTTTACTCATACTTAATAATCGACTTACTCCTAAAGTAGGAAAACAGATTAATTTAATTAAACAATATGGGAATATTCCTCTGGTAGATTGTTATGTGAGTCAGTTAAACCAAGTATTTATGAATATTGTCGTAAATGCAATTGATGCTCTGGAAGACGCACAAGCAAAAGGTAAATTTTCTCAATCAAATAAAGAAGAAATTCCCACAATTAAAATTCAAACTGAAGTTAAAGAAAAAACATTTATTACTATTAGCATCTCTGATAATGGTACGGGGATGACAGAAGAAGTACAGCAACAAATATTTAACCCTTTCTTTACTACAAAATCTGTAGGTAAAGGCACTGGTATTGGGTTGTCAATTAGTTATCAAATTGTGGTAGAAAAACATGGCGGTCGT
>NZ_LGSU01000820.1 GCF_002260545.1 Hydrocoleum sp. CS-953
TTCTTTTTCTTCTAAGTTAGGGTTATTTTTCAGGTAGTCGCTCATCCACTTGCAAGCGTTGTCTATTAGCTCATCTCGGTTAAAATTCCACAGTTTGATAGTACCGTCCCCACTCCCCGAAGCAATCAATAATTCCTCAGCCAAATTTTCCCAAGGATTCGGATGAGGAAAACCAGGACGAATTTTCACCACAAAACGAGGTAAAATTTTCGTCTTTTGAGCCAACAATTGAGGAATTAAACCAGCAGCAACCAAAGAAGATTTCCCACTACCCGAAGCACCAATCACAGCAACTAAATTTTTACTTTCCAGCTTTGACAATAAAGAATTAGTCAACACTTTCCTGCCAAAAAATATCTCAGTATCATTTTCAGTAAAAGCACTCAATCCTTTATAGGGAGAACTCTGAATTTTTCCTCCCAACTCCAACCAACGGGGAGGAATTTCCGCAGGATTTTGACATAAAACAGGCAACCAACTCACACAAGGAAAATCCTTTTCTAATATTTGTAACCTTTGCCGACTCTCCCGCAAAGAACTATATAAAGATAAACCTTGAGTATAATTTTCCAGAAAAAATTGGAGAAACTTCGGAGCAATAGCCACAGGTAAATTTTCCCGCATCACAATAATTTGCGGTAAATGTAAATCCTCACCTTCTGCTAATTGATAAGCCAAACCCAAACCATCACAACAATTAAAAATCGCCAACTTTAAACCAGACTTAACAGCTTGTAAAAGATGATTTTTTATTTTAGAAATAGTCAACTTATCTTCAGCATTAATTTGAATCGTACCAATACTGCCATTATCTTTAGTTTTGCCATGACCAGCAAAAAACAAAATATCCCAAGATTCTTGCCACAAAGGTTCATCTAATTCTGAGCGTTGAGGTTCTATTAACCAACAAATTTCTGCATCAGGAATTAATTGTCGAATCACCTTTTTATCAGCATCAGTTCCGACATTATCTCCCAAAATAACTAAAATTTTTATCTTGTCTTGTTTGTCTGATTTTATTGTTGTATTAACTCGTTGAAAATTAGGAGAAGCGATAGAAATTTCAGCCTTCGGAAAATCCTTCAATAAATCCCATTCATGCCAAGGCAAACGTCGCAACCAATGATTTTCAGTTGCCAATAAAATTCTCGTACTTTCCGACTTATCCAAATTATTCCGAAGCAAAATTTCTATCGGTTGAAAATCGGGGGAACGTAACCAAATATTGAAAGTTTTCGCTAATAAATTAGCTGCCTTTTTACAAGCTTTAAAAGCATCATTTTTATCCCGATCCGAAAAATTAGTCAAACCAGGTTTAATTCTTATACGGTTAGAAAAAAAGAACTCTAAATTTAGATATAAACTTTGCCAATAACGATACTGCTCCAAAATTTCCGAATGTGAAGGTAAATGTGCTGACTTGCTAGCCATGGCTAACAATGGTTCATTATTTATCGAATCTACATCCTGGGAAATTTCACACCGCACCGAAAAACCCCGTGGAAATTCACCATCAATATTGAGAGTAACTAACTTTCCCATAACAACTCCTATTAATTTTAAAATTATATTATTGTAGGTTGGGTAGAGCGACAGCGAAACCCAACAAATACACACCAAAATAAGAAACCGGGTTTATTTTATTGATTACTTTTAAACCAGGAATTTTCGTCGATAAACCCGGTTTCTGGGTAAGTGCTAATCAAGTCAAATTTATTTAATGAAACATCATAGCAATCGTAAATAATTTGTGAAAAAACTGTAGGGGTTTGGTCTCCAAATCCCTTGGGTTTCGGTTTGGAAACCAAACCCCTACGATAAAATATTACAACCTATTACTATAGTAGTAGTTGGGTTTCGTACCTCAACCCAACCTACTAATTTAACAATTTCTAGTTAACAGAAAAATCAGAAAATTGTCGTACAAAAGGCGAACGAAAAGCCAAAACAATATCAGATTTTGGCACACCTAAATTTAATAATTGTTGAGCAATTCCTTGCTCAGTAAAATCTTGCTGAATCCATATTTTGCCATCCTTAATATCAACATGAATAGAACAACCATAATCCTGTTTTTCCTTTTGCCAACGTAAAGAAATTAAGAGGTAATGATTTCTTTCCGAATCCAAAATCAGTTGTGTTTCATATTGTGAATCTTGAGTATGATATTGATAGTTTTCTTTCACTATTTTTCTGACAATTTCTGAATAATTTAATTCTTCCATAAAACAATTACCTCCCAAGTACCGTTAACCCGTAGGGACGTTCCATGGAACCTCCCTACGAAATGTATTTTATATCTCAACTAAATAACAAAAATCTCCGTAATAACGGCTTCATCTAACACTAATTGTACCGTAAATTCTTCCCCTAATTCTCCTTCAAATTGACATTGAATAATCCTATCTTCACTTCTAGCTGTAACTTCTTTAAAAACTTCATTTTCACTTAAAACAATCAACTTAAAATTAGGAGGAAGATAAACATCATCCCCAGTCGGATAAACCTGTAAAGTTATTTCCACTTCAGAATAATCATCATTTTTTCGTACTAAATTTACCAGTAAAACTACAGCATGACTTAATAGATCGGCTCGTAAATCAATAAGTTTTGCATTTTTAATTCGGATAGTTCTAACTAATTCTAATTGTGAAGGAGTCAATAATTCATTTGCTGCTTGCCATCCAGTAGTTAAAATATTATCAAACCATTGAGTTAAATTCACCCGACTAGGTATGATTTCTACATCTATAATTGGAACACCTAACCTGTCTGAAAGTAAACCTTGTTGATGCAAAGATTCTACTTGCTCGCAAGCAGATTGAGAACCTTTAAAAACCAAAATTATACTACCCATTTTAATTTCCACTACCCTAATATAAGGACATCCTGTTATCGCTCTAACTTTGTTCTCAATTTCTAACAATTGTTTTGCTGAAACATCATCAGGTATTCTAATTAATAGACTTGTTTCTTTTTCAAAATTAGGAGGTTGAGGCTTTTTTTTATATTTAGATTTAAACAAATAAATCATTATATTTTTAGGATTACCAATTTCTCGTTCCAGCAACTTTTGTAAGCAAAAATGAATCCCTTTTTTCTTTTTATCATTACTTAGTTTAGTTCTGAGAGAATCAACTGATGCAATATCTTCTAATTCAGAAACCATATCTGGAAGTTGTTTTGCAACTAATGCCATTAATAAATACTGCTTGTGAAATTTGCTTAAGCCTTCCCCCATTCGCGACCATTCTTTTTTAATTTTTTCTAGGTCAACAATTAAATTATTAACATTCCAATCAGCTTGAGCTTCAGCATAGAACTTATAATTAACTAAATCTTGAAGACACTTAGGATTACTTGCATCTTGATTCATCAAATTTACCTCGCAACGTTTTTTTATAATAGTTATAATTTTACCATTGTTATTAATAATGACCGTTAGTCAGGAATAATTTGTATTATCAATTCGCCTTGTAGAGTATTAATTGTGAGGCAAAAAAAAGTTTTCTTGAGCTTCACTAGCAAAATCTAATTTAGTTATTGAAAAAATCATCCAGGCGATCGCTTACTACTGATCGCCCATACCAACAAAAAACAGGAGAATATTGATATATGTCTGCATCTGAAATTGTTATGCACCGGATGTTTGCTGAAGCTGTTGCCCACTATCACCCCTTCGCTGAATATCTCGGCTATCAAGAGGCAGCAGATGGATTTATTGTCTATTATGAAGGGACGAATGGTCAACAATATATGGCAATAGATACAGAAGGAAACGTCCTTGGAGATACGACTATGGGAACAACGAGAACAGTGGAAGTTTTAGCGGTAGGAGCTGCAATTCTTGATGCTATGTTTGGAGGTTCTTCTTCCTAGTTTTCTTCATCAAGATATTGGTTAAATGGCAAAGTCTTTACAACTTTGCCTACATTTTGGCATAACACCTCATAATTATATACTCACCATTTATCTAGGCACTAAATCATAAACGTAGTAGACCGACACATATTCAATGGTGCGTTNTTTTCTTCATCAAGATATTGGTTAAATGGCAAAGTCTTTACAACTTTGCCTACATTTTGGCATAACACCTCATAATTATATACTCACCATTTATCTAGGCACTAAATCATAAACGTAGTAGACCGACACATATTCAATGGTGCGTTAGATGTGGGGTGTGGGGTAGATGGGGAGTGTGGGGAGGGTGGGGAGAAAAAGACACCTAGAAACAAAAAATCTATTGCACAGTTTTAGCTGTGTCAGTCTAGTAGTAGACCGACACATATTCAATGGTGCGTTACGACGGATTGCTGAATCTCTTTCATAGTCTTAATTTAAGCCTTCTAACGCACCCTACTGGACCGACACAACTAAAACTGTGCATTAGGGAGTAGGGGAGTAGGGGAGTAGGGGAGTAGGGGAGAAAGATTTTTGTTGGGTTTCACCGGAAATTTTCATGCTTACTGTTAGATTTACATAAACCCGCTCCTAGGACAGTGGGTTATATCATTGGGGGCGGGTTTATCTGACTCAATGTGAAAGCTCGTTGTACGGACGCCCTTATGCAACGTCCCTATAGTGAAATCCGCCCCTAGGTCACCTGATTCCCTAATGCACTATTTGAGATGAAGCAGTCCACTAAGATTTACATAAACCCTACCTCATCGGCAGTTTTAAGTGTGTCAGTCCAGTATTAGACTGAGACAACTAATATAGAATCCGGGTAATTAGTTATCGTATCGCTCTAGGAGTCAGTCCTCGTAGGGGCGTTTCATGTCGCGCAGCGAAACGGCCGTTAGCTTCGCATAACTATCGTTAACGCCCGTACAGGAGTCAGGAGAAAGAAAAGATTTGAATAGCAT
>NZ_LGSU01000821.1 GCF_002260545.1 Hydrocoleum sp. CS-953
CATCCAGATTCGTCAAAATTATCAGATGTCGGCAAATCTAATTCCAGTTTATTAAATTTGCTAGAGTCAAAGTCGGGAAATTATCAGGTAGAAAGCCAAATTAATCCTCCAGTAGAAACAACTTTTAAACAAGCAATAATTCTAGGTAATAAAGAGACTGAAAAATTTCATCCAGACTCGAAAAAAATAGCAGACCTCGACAAATCTAATTCCAGTTTATTAAATTTGCTAGAGTCAAAATCAAAAACAGAAACTTCTCAAATTGAAACAGCAAAAATCCAGACAAACTTAAAGCCATCAACACCAGAAAATCAGAATCAACAAAACCAAATAAATCCAATCCTAGGAAATTCTTACCAAGTGATGACCAGTATAAATCGCGCTCCTGTAATGGCAACAATAAATGATTTATCCCAAATTGAAACCCAGGCATCCGCACTAAATAATCCTCAAAAACGTAACAATTATCCAATTAAATTACCAGGGATAACCAATCAAAGTCTAGTATCAACCATTCAACGACCACCTACTTTTGGCAATACTTCAAAACAGCAAAATTCTGTTCAGATAATGACAGGTTTAAATCCCACTTCAACTATGAATACTGTTCCTAATTTAGCCAGGGTTGAGAATCAAAAACATTCATCAAATAATAGTAGTTTAATTATTGCTCAACAAAATAGTGAAAGTTTTCCTCCACCAGTCCCAAACGGAACCTTACAAACAAATCCTCCTCCTCAAATTGAACCAAATTCTAACCCACTAAACTATCCCATTTCTCCTGATGAGGTACAGATAAAAGAAACAATACCAATTACTTTAGAGCAAGCTATTGATTTAGCCAGACGCAATAACCCAGAAATCCAAGTTTCTCAACTAGAAGTTGAGAGGACTAAAGCTTCTCTGCGACAGGCTCAAGCTGCTTTGTGGCCTAGTCTTACTTTTGACTCAACTATAGAACGTATTGAAAGTGCTATTGGTGATTTGCAGGCACAAGCTCAACAACGGGTAGCTGAAGTAACAGGAGCAGACCAGTTCATAGACACTGATATTCAAAATTTCCCTGTCACAACTTTTACCAATACATTTCAATTTGATTATGACCTTGGTCTTGGTAAAGCTCGTTCTTCCAGGATTGGAGTTGCTAGGGAACAAATGCGTCTACGGGAGTTAGAACTAGAGAGGGTTTCAGAACAATTGCGCTTGGATGTATCTAATGATTACTATAATTTACAACAATCAGATGGGCGGGTCAGAATTGGAGAAGCTGCTGTTAAAAATGCTCGTAAAAGTTTGGAAGATGCGGAAGCTTTAGAAAGAGCAGGAGTAGGAACCAGATTTGATGTATTGCAAGCTCAGGTAACATTGTCAAATGAACAACAAAACCTGACAAATGCACTTAGAGATCAACGTACTTCCCAACGTCGTTTAGCAGAAAGATTAAGTGCCAATGAATTGATTAATTTGACGGCTGCCGATCCAATTGAGCCAGCAGGGTCTTGGCTTTTGTCTTTGGATGAAACCATTGTGGCAGCTTTTCAGAACCGAGCCGAGTTAGAACAGCAGTTGGTGCAAAGAGACTTAAGTGATGAGCAGCGCAAACTAGCTCTTTCATCAGTCAGACCAAACTTAAATTTCTTNGGTCTTGGCTTTTGTCTTTGGATGAAACCATTGTGGCAGCTTTTCAGAACCGAGCCGAGTTAGAACAGCAGTTGGTGCAAAGAGACTTAAGTGATGAGCAGCGCAAACTAGCTCTTTCATCAGTCAGACCAAACTTAAATTTCTTTGCTACCTACAATGTTTTGGCATTAACCACTGAGAACCAAAGTTGGCGAGCAGCTAGGGGTTGGGCTGATGGCAGTACAATAGGATTAAGGTTCAGATGGAATTTCTTTGATGGTGGTGCAGCAAGGGCATCTGCTAGACAAAGTATAATAGATGGGCAGATTGCCGAAACTAGGTTTGAGCAAGTTAGAAATCAGATTCGTCGGGAAGTTGAGGAAGCTTTCTTTGGTTTGGAAGCTAGCTTTGAAAATATTTCTACTGCTGAGTTGGGTGTGGAACAGGCAAAGGAAGCTTTACGTTTGGCAAGATTACGATTTCAAGCTGGTGTGGGAACTCAGTTAGAAGTTATTCAACAGGAAACAGATTTAACTAGGGCTGAGGATAATTTGTTAACTGCGATTATTGACTATAATCGGTCTTTGTCGGAACTACAACGATCTGTAAGTAATCTTCCTGGTGGGAATTTGTCAGATACTCCCTGAACTGGGAGTGTGGGGACTGTGCAGACTTTGGGGAGATGGGGAGAGCAAAATTACGGAAAAGCCTCTAATTAGGGTTTGCGCTCAAAAGTCTTTTTTAAGGAGTCGGGGAGTAGAGGAGTTNGGTGTGGGAACTCAGTTAGAAGTTATTCAACAGGAAACAGATTTAACTAGGGCTGAGGATAATTTGTTAACTGCGATTATTGACTATAATCGGTCTTTGTCGGAACTACAACGATCTGTAAGTAATCTTCCTGGTGGGAATTTGTCAGATACTCCCTGAACTGGGAGTGTGGGGACTGTGCAGACTTTGGGGAGATGGGGAGAGCAAAATTACGGAAAAGCCTCTAATTAGGGTTTGCGCTCAAAAGTCTTTTTTAAGGAGTAGGGGAGTAGAGGAGTTTAGGAGAGTAATTTTTTAGCTCAACTATGCGCCCAAAATCCTAACTTTTTGATTTTTCGGGAACCGTGCATAAAGCAGCTCAAAACTAGGAACTTTTTCCAGACCTAACAATGCTAAAACCTTTATCTGTCAATACTTTGATCCCACCTTCCGCACGTCAAGTTGTAGCACTAGAGTATTATAATAATCTGGTAGCTTAGTAGGTATTTATACTGTACGAATTATCTTTATTTAACTTTCTCCTGAGTCAAATTCTCAGGAAAATATTAAGCATAAATACTTAATTAATTGTTTGCTGTTATTGACTATTATGATTTTTTTTTGACTCCTGACTCCTGTACGGGCGTTAACGATAGTTATGCGAAGCTAAGGGCCGTTTCGCGGAGCGACATGTTTGCGGAGCATTCCGTCAGGAAAACGCCCCTACGACTCCTGAGGACTGATTTCATACTACATTTTGACGTGCGGAATGTAGGTTTGATATTTATTCAGCCAACCCTAATTAAATCAGGACTGACACAAAGGTACTATATCTAGAGTTCAAAAACTATAACGTTATAGTTTTTAACGCTATATACAGCGCTTCCCGTTGCCCGTGAGGTACAAAATTTTAGGTTTGAGGGAACACTTAACTGGTATGGAGGGAACAGGTATGGAGGGAATAGGGAATAGAAAAGAATAAAAACAACTGTACCTCATAGCTTCGGAAACTGCTGTATGTTGTCTCTGCGTAAGTTTTATAAATATGCTTACTCTCGGAAAATATCAATTTAATGACAAATACATAATTTATGTCTTTTGTCAATTTTTATTAGCTAGCCCTAATTAGGCTTTGCTGAAAAAGTCTTATGGGTAAGGGTAGGAGTCAATCCACCCCTAACCCCTCCGGTGGAGGGGAAGTCAGGAGAAGTGGGAATTATAGAGGAGACAGGAGAAAGAATAGTAAGAGTGATTTTTCTGCCATAATCTACGCAAAATGCTAACTTTTTCCGCTTTATCAAGCAAAAAGCTGGTACTTTTTCCATAACGAAAATTGCTCAAACCAATATCTGTCAATGCTTTGATATTTAATCAGCAAGCCCTATATAGTTTCATGCAACAAAGCCTTTCTCCAGTCAAAAATAAAAAAATANAACCAATATCTGTCAATGCTTTGATATTTAATCAGCAGAGCAATAATTATTTTTGATTATCATCTCCCCGACTCCCCGACTCCCCGACTCCCTCACTCCCCGACTCCCCGACTCCCCGACTATTTTCCCTACAGCAAGGTTGTGTAAACCAGGGCAGTAAGTTAAAGTCCTTAATATTAGTTAACTTTTTATTACGATAAATTAATAATTCATCATGGCCAATATTAAGTTTGAAAACGAAAATCAAGAAGTAATTGCTGCGGATGGAGCCAACTTAAGGCTCAAAGCTCTAGAAAATCGCATTGACATTTATACCTTTACAGCCAAAATGATGAATTGTGGAGGTTATGGACAATGCGGTACTTGCGTAGTAGAAATTGTTGAAGGTATAGAAAATCTTTCACCTCGTACTCCCGTGGAAGAAAAAAAGTTGAAAAAGAGGCCCCCCAATTGTAGATTAGCTTGTCAGACCCTAGTTAATGGTCCTGTGGTTGTCAAAACAAAACCAAAACGCAAATAATGATATTCTTATTTTGTTCTGTTTAACTAGCTATCAGCTATTAGCTATCAGCTTTTAGAGCTAGGGGTTAAAATCCCTAGAACTCCAAGGGCCAGATGCTTGAGTCGGAGTTCAAATCTCCTTTCCTAATGGAATACTCCGCAAACAAGGGCATCTCAAAAAAATCTGCTGATTGCTGAGTGCTTTTTTTAAATTAAAGGTGGGTAATCATGGAAGTTAATAATTTAGGGTTTGTAGCAACCATTTTGTTCATATTTGTGCCAGCAGTTTTCTTAATCATTTTGTATATTCAAACTGGCAACAACGAAAGCTAAAAATTTAGCAGTTTACAAAAAAAGTAGGAGCGGAATTTTTATGTTACGCTCCTACTTTATTAATTATTGCTTTGCTGATTAAATCTCAAAGCATTGATAGATAAAGGTAAGTGCCTTTTTTTTAGGTCTGGAAAAAGTACCTAGTTTTCAGCTCTTTATGCACGGTTCCCGAAAAATCAAAAAGTTAGAATTTTGGGAGGATAGTTGAGCAAAAAAAATTACTCCCCTACACTCCCC
>NZ_LGSU01000822.1 GCF_002260545.1 Hydrocoleum sp. CS-953
AAATAATATAGCTAATTTCATATTCTTCATCTTCCTCTTGACAACCATCTAAAGTTTTTTCAATAGGAGATTTATTCTTGACTAAATTAACTGTCACGTCAACTTTCACATCAGATTTATCAACATTATTATTGTTACCTTGTATATTCTCATTACCTTGTACATTCTTATTACCTTGTATATTCTCATTACCTAAAATAGTTGATTAATTCATAATAAATAAACGAGATTAATTTGACGTATTTGGTAATTGATTTATAACAAATATCAATGTCACATCATCCAAATTTTTCCAGCAGCATATCCTAGATATCCAGCAACTTTTTTAACAGTGGGAAAAAGTTCATTAACTAACTCTTTTACTTCCTCAGTCGTCTTACCTGCTTCATTCAAAGTTTCATTCACTCGTTTAAGACTCTTAGCAATAGACTCTTTATCTGGTTGAGACTCTTTTGCTTCTACTTTAGCTGCTTTTAAGCGCGTAATAGAATTTTCTCGGTTAGCTTCAGGTAATGGAGTAAAATTCAGAATTTTCTCTTCCAAGTCTGCCAACATCTCTACTACTTTAGTAGCTCTTATTTGTTCTCCACCTGCAACATTATTATTTCCGCGAATATTATTATTTCCGTGAATATTGTCGTTACCTTGAGTATTGTTGTTCCCAGAAATTGTACCGCCCATAGAATTTACCTCTAAATTTTTTTGTTGTTATTAATGAGGACTTACACAAAATATAAAAATATACACCACCTGTAGGGGTCGATGGCCGTTAACCCCTATCATATATGGTGGCTCTGCGTAAGTCCTGTTAGTAATATCAGAATAAAAAGATAGCCATCAGGAATGATTTATGAGAAATAAAGAGCAATACTTTTAACTTTTGACTTACCACTATATATAATTGAGAAAAAGCATTTCAAAAAAAGGATGATAAAACCATGAGCGATTTGCAATAAACCTTAAAATATGTGAGATTTTTAGTATATTCTCAAGGCAATAAAACAGCAGTGCAATTGAGCATTACTGCTTGGGGAAACTATTATCAATTGGAACGAAAATACGGAATATAAAACTATTGTATCTGAAGCGATGAAAGAATTAAAAAATGCTGGTGGCAACCCCCAAAAAGCAAAATGGTTAGATTGGGATGCGGTTAAAAATGAATGGGATTAAAGAAACCCGGTTTCTTCAAGAAACCGGGTTTCTGGGTTCGTTACAATAAACCTAAACCCCCATCAAAAGAATAACCAGGAAACACCCGTGATATTTGCGATCGCTCCATACCAAGATGCTGTTGTAAAACACTAGAAATCACACTCCGAAAATCTGTTGTCACTGCCAAATCACGTCCTTGGAACAACTCTGATTCATCTAAACCAGGCCACTGTCCGTAAACCTGACCCCCACCAACTCCACCCCCTAAAACCCACATCACATTACCATGACCATGATCGGTACCACCATTACCATTTTCTTTAACTGTACGACCAAATTCTGACATTACTAAAATCGTGGTATCTGAGTAAAGGGAACCCAACTCCTGCACTAGAGTAACTAAACCTTCCCCAAGAGGTTTTAATCTTCTTGCTAACATACCTCGACTGTTACCTTGGTTAACATGAGTATCCCAATTACCGACAGCAAGAAACCCTAATTGAGTTCTGGAATCACCCACCATTATTTGAGCTAAATTTTTGGCATCCCCAGCAAAACCTTTTGGTGGTGGTGCTCCTCCAGAAGCTTCTTCCATTTCTTTCTCCAGGTCAGCTAATAATAAGTCTCTTGCTTGACGACCTTCTTGGTAAACTCTACTCAGTTCATCATTGCCACTATAAAGGCGATCGAATGCTGCATAAATTTTGGGGCGGTCTATTGGTAAACGACGGGTTGACTTTCTACCTGTGGGGAGACTAGCAACTGGCATTCCACCCATGAGAATGCGCGGTGGTGTATCTCCTAAGTTAACTGCTTGAGTAGGTCTATCTTTGGGGAGATTTGCTAATAGGCGATTCATCCATCCGTCAGGGATTTTTTTATTACCTGGAATACCTGTTTCCATATAATATTGGGCATCAAAATGGGAGCGAGTATCGTTGTTTAAACCGCAAGCGTGAATAAAAGCTAAACTGCGATTTTGCCAGAGAGGCATGATACTTGCCAGAGCGGGATGTAAACCAAATTGACCATCTAAATTTATAGATCCGTTTTGTTCTCCTGGGGCGGGAATTGCTATTTTTGGTCGCACATCATAATAAACGTCTTCTTGGTGGGGAATAACTACATTTAATCCATCAATTCCTCCTCGGAGAAAAACAACTATTAATCTTTTACGATTATTGGTTTGAGCTAATCCTTTTGCTACCCAACCATGACTACCAACAGAGATAATTCCTGAAGCAGTTAATAAACTTGTTAATTGTAAAAATTTACGTCTTTTCATAGTTCCTCCTAAATCAGTTATCAGTTATTAGTTATATCATGTCCGCTAGCATCGGTATTGTATAGCAAAGGTAGGGAACAGGGAACAGGGAACACTTAACTGGGAACAGGGAACAGGTAGCAAGGCTTAATATCAAGAAAAAAACTTAAATTTCCTGTAGATATTTACACTTGGGTTTACACAAACGATATAAACGGACATGATATTATTAGTTATAGCGCTACTTGAATCGGGAACACTTAACTGGGAACAGGGAACAGCAGACTGTCAAAGGGTTTTCCTAGGTCATGCTGCGCAAACAGGATTTAGAAATGTCCTAACCTTAATGCGTAGCGCTATATTATTACCTCCCATGAGTTACAGTTTAAATGGGCTTTGTTACATGAAAGTAGCGATAGAACATCCATTCTGCAGCTATATCGCTCTCTTTCGCAATTATTGATGTTCTATTCATCTATTGTACAATAGTTAGGGCTGGAAAATTAAACATCAAAGCCTTTACAGGCAATAGTTTCAGCCTTTTTTCACATCAATGTGGATGTTCTATTCATCTATTGGACAATAGTTACAGCAGTTTCCGCACGTCATTATTGTACATATGCACAAGCAAGTGTGGCAGCTATATACTTTCATACAACAAAGCCGTTTAAAATGAAAATTATAGGTTTAAAAAACTCTTTCATTATCAATTATCCATTATCAATTATCCATTATCAATTATCCATTATCAATTATCAATTAATTTATCTTTCCATCATTTCTGGACTACCTAAAATTAAAGCTGCTTGTAAATTATCTGGACTATTACTAATTACAGCTTGAGTTTGGGCAGAAAAATTATTTCCTAAAGTTACCTTAAGTTGCTGATGATTTATAGGTATTGGTTTTCCTTGGTTTAACTGACCACGAGATATAATTGTCGCAAAGCTAGTTCGACGCATCATGGCATCAGAATTTAACCAAGCTTCTTTAGTATTTTTATAACCATCAGGAGTAGCACAGTGATAAAGAGGCATCCCTAATTGGGATAACATTCCATTAATTCTACCAAATTTAGGTTTGTCAGTAGCCGTTGCTCTAGCTGCAGAAGTAATATATTGATAAGGGGTTTTAAATTTGCTCCAATAATATTTTTCATTCCAAAATTCAGGACTTTTAAATAAAGTTTCTAACACATAACGAATGTTGCCATTAGTTTCTTGAAAACTTTTAGCTAGTTTATTGACTAAGCTGCCAGGAGGTGTATCGGCAACGAAATATTGAGCTAATTTATAACTAATAAAACGGGCGGTAGAGGGATGATTTGCAAGAATATCTAAGGCTTTTTCTCCTTCTTCTATTCCACCACCTTTAATGGGTATTCCTAAGAAGATTTTGTCACTATTATCATGACGGTTTGCATCAAACTTAAATCCACTTCCGTCTCCACTGCGACGTTGTATTCCCCAACCTGTAAAAATCCTTGCTAAAGTAATTATATCTTCTTGTTTATAACCACCATTTACTCCCATCGTATGAAGTTCCATAAGTTCGCGGGCATAGTTTTCATTTAAGCCTTTCAAAGGACCACGAACACCTGGACTGCCAGGAGCAGTATTGAGCCAATTATCTAAATAGAATAACATAGCTGGATGATGGGCTGTCGCACTTAATAAATCCCGAAAATTACCAAGTGCATAAGGTCGAATTGCATCTCGTTCATAAGTTCCTATCCAAAGCCTAATTGGTCGCCCTTTAGTAACAGAAATATTAAAGTGATTGAACCAAAAGTTAATCATTACTTCTTGCAGTTGTCTATTACTAGATATTGCTCTAAGTAAGTTGGATTTTATAGCTTGGTTAAAAATTATTCTCATTCGCTTATTTCTGGCTTGTTTCTGTTTTTGAGTTAGTTGTTTTTGTTTCCTGGGAGGTAGGGGGCCGTACTCATTAAAAAGTTCAACAGGGTTTAGATTTAAGGTCTTTAATTTTGATAGTTCATTGGTTAATTGTTGAGGTTCTCTAATAGTTTCTGGTCTCAGTTGAGATTGAATATAATTATTAATTCCCATAGATTTAACTCGTTCTATATCTCCTGGTCTAGGACCAAAACTAAGACGATTTAAAACATGGATTGTTTTAGTAGTAATAGATTGACTATCAGCATAGCTAGGGCTTGGTAAGCCTAACAAAATAATTAAGGCTAATAGCAAAGATATAATCCAGTACCTAGAGGCTTTTTTCATTAATTATTCCTCCTGAAATATTCTCAGATTTTGAATTACAGAATCTTCTATTTTTCTCTACTATTGTACAAATTTGATTCTGACAAAAGTTATTTTTTAAGTAGCCCGGCAGAATTAAATATAACTATGTGATCAAGAACCAATATCAATAATTTTTGATTATGTTCTATTTTGTTACAGAGTTTGGGTTTATTTGTGGTTATCTACTTATATAT
>NZ_LGSU01000823.1 GCF_002260545.1 Hydrocoleum sp. CS-953
CTCATAATATTGAGTTAGAAAAATTTTAATCATACCCTAAAACCCAATTTAAGAGTTCAAGGTATTTTTGACTATAGTAAATTGTCTGATTAAATCGTGATTTTTGTAAATAAAAATCAAGTCAATATACGAAAACATCCTAAAATGTCCTATGCAAATGAGCTAAAATGGTTGAAACTATTATCAGGATTAAACTAAATGACTATTACGGAAGTTTTGCAATTTGCCGATCGCCTAGTTTTTGCTCATAGAGGAAAACATTTAGATGATATTCAGGAAACAGTTATTAAAGGTGTTTGGCAAGGTAAAACTTATGAAAATATTGCACAAGAATGTAATCGTAGTGAAAGTCGAATTAGAGACGTAGGTTATCAGTTATGGAAAACTTTTTCCGAAAGTTTAGGAGAAGATATTAATAAGTCTAATTTTTGCTCTACTATCGAAAGATTACACATACAAGAAAAATCGTCTATTTGTAGAACTAATTGTAATTTTAACTTCGGCTCACAAACTCTATATCAATATCAAAAATATCCTCAAGATTCTCAAATCGAAGATACAACTAAAACAACCTTTCAGGATTTAAGTATCGCCCCTACAATTAATCCTACTTACTTTTACGGACGAACTAAAGAACTAGAAACTTTATCCAACTATATCTTCCATCAAAAAACTCGTCTAATGGCAGTATTAGGAATAAGCGGTATTGGCAAAACCACCCTAGTAAAAAGATTTATTGACCTGAATATTCAAAACTTCGATGTAGTAATTTGGAGAAACTTAAAACTTGTCAAATCCCTAAATTCCCTAATGACAGACCTATTAAAAAAAATCACTATCCAAAATCAAAATATTCTCATCTCAGACGAACAACTAACCCAACTTTTTGACTTATTATCTAGACAAAAAAGTTTAATAGTTCTTGACGACGTACAAAACATATTTATCAGTGGAAAAATTGCCGGACAATATCAAAAACAACACACAGAATATCAAAACCTCTTCCAAGCGATCGCTCAAACCGAACATCAAAGTTGTGTAATATTAATTAGTCAAGAAAAAGCTCAGGAAATGACAGCCTTAGACCGAGAACTATATCCGATTCAAAATTTAGAATTAGAAGGCTTAGATAATTTAGCCGGAATAGAAATAATCCAAGAATATAAACTCCAACATCGAGAATATTGGTTGAACTTAAATAATATGTATTTAGGCAATCCCTTATATTTACAATACATAAGCACTTTAATCAAAGATATTTTTCAAGGCTCAGTATCTCAGTTTATAGCCGAAGAGAATTTAATCATTACAGAAGAAATTAAACAACTTTTCGACATCTCATACCAGAGAATGTCTGATGTAGAAAAACAAATAGTTTTAAAAATAAGTAACTTCAACGAAGATGTTTCAATAGAAGACTTAAAAAAATCCAACTCCTTTTCATCAATAGATATTATCAATGGATTACAATCCCTGAAAAGACGATACCTATTAAATCAAACAAAAACTAACAATAGCTTATTTACCCTATCCCCCTTATTCAAAGAATATATTAAAAAAATTCAGACGCAAAACTAAACTATACTGCTTGCCAAAAAGAATTAATTACCACTTCCTATTTCTGAGTGCCCCTACTCCCAAAACTCCCCAAACTCCCTAAAAAAGAATATATTAAAAAAATTCAGATGCCAAACTAAAATATACTGCTTGGCAAAAAGAATTAATTACCACTTCCCATTTCTGAGTGCCCAAACTCCCCAAACTCCCCAAACTCCCTAAAAAAGAATATATTAAAAAAATTCAGATGCAAAACTAAACCATAGTGCTTGGCAAAAAGAATTAATTACCACTTCCTATTTCTGATTGCCCAAACTCCCCAAACTCCCCTACTCCCTACTCCCTTTCTGAGAAGAAATGAAACTACTTTTCCATACCTTATATCAGAGAATGTCTGATGTAGAAAAACAAATAGTTTTCCAAATATAGCGATGTGCGCTGGCATATTTACACATTATTTTTTGTAACCTTTTTACTTACTGCACTTTGAGCTGGAAATTGTCAAGACCTGAGCGCTCATTGCTATAAGTAAATTCGATAAAAATCTTTCAATAGAAGACTTAAAAAAATCCAGCTCCTTTTCATCAATAGATATTATCAATGGATTAAAATCCCTAAAAAGACGATACCTATTAAATCAAACAAAAACCAACAATACCTTATTTACCCTATCCCCCTTATTCAAACAATATATTAAAAAAATTCAGATGCAAAACTAAACTATACTGCTAGCCAAAAAGAATTAATTACCACTTCCTATTTCTGAGTGCCCTACTCCCCACACTCCCCTACTCCCTACTCCCTTTATGAGGATAAATGAAACTACTTTTCCATACCTCATACCAGAGAATGTCTGATGTAGAAAAACAAATAGTTTTCCAAATAAGTAAATTCGACAAAAACCTTTCAATAGAAGACTTAAAAAAATCCAGCTCCTTTTCATCAATAGATATTATTAATGGATGACAATCCCTAAAAAGACGATACCTATTAAATCAAACAAAAACCAACAATACCTTATTTACCCTATCCCCCTGATTCAAATTGCCAAAAAGAATTAATTACCACTTCCTATTTCTGAGTGCCCTACTCCCCACACTCCCCAGACCTCCCAAACCTCCCAAACTCCCCACACTTCCCACACTCCCTTTCCGAATAGTAAACTTTCGTTACAATCCAGACCCGACTATTTCCACAAATGTCACACCCTTGTAAACTTACAGATCAGGACAATAAAGTTGAAGTTGGCCAGAAAATCAGGTCTCAAGGCTCCCCTTTTTAAGGAGATGAAAAAACAACTTCAGTATTTCAAGTCTCCCTATTGCATGAGCTACTGTTAACAAAGTTCCTCCGCAAGAGGCTAACTGATAACTGATAACTGATAACTGATAACTGAAATGACCTGCTAGTTAAGATGAAAGATTTTAGAAGTAGAAGGTAAAGTAAACATGGCCGAATCAAGCCAAATTCCCTATTTATTAAGAGCAACTCAGGGTGAATTATTAGATCGCCCCCCTGTCTGGATGATGAGACAAGCGGGTCGCTACATGAAAGCTTATAGAGATTTACGAGATAAATACCCCTCATTTCGTGAGCGTTCCGAAAACGTAGATATTGCTGTGGAAATATCTCTGCAACCTTTCCACGCCTTTAAACCAGATGGAGTAATTTTATTCTCAGACATCTTAACCCCACTTCCAGCAATAGGGATTAATTTTGATATAGTCGAAAGTAAAGGACCAATCATCGATCCGCCCATTCGCACCCAATCTCAAATTGACCAACTTCACCCTATCGAACCAGAAGAGTCTCTACCTTTTATTAGGGAAATTTTACAAACTCTTAGACAAGAAGTTAAAAACGAGGCAGCAGTTTTAGGTTTTGTTGGAGCACCTTGGACTTTAGCTGCTTATGCTATAGAAGGCAAGAGTTGTAAAGACTATACAAATATCAAAAAAATGGCTTTTTGTGAGCCAGAAATGTTGCATCAGTTTCTAGGAAAGCTAGCAGAAGCGATCGCCGTTTATGCTCGTTATCAAATAAATAGTGGAGCGCAAGTTATCCAAATGTTTGATTCTTGGGCGGGTCAACTTAGCCCTCAAGATTATGAAACTTATGCTTTACCTTATCAAAAATTAGTAGTCCAGCAGGTTAAGAAGACTCATCCTAATACACCTTTCATTCTATATATTAATGGCAGTGCTGGAATATTGGAGAGAATGACCCAGACTGGTGTTGATATAGTCAGTGTAGACTGGACTGTAGATATTGGTGAAGCTAGACAACGCCTTGGTAAGAATATTGGTATTCAGGGAAATATAGACCCCGGTGTACTATTTGGTTCTAAAGAGTTTATCAAATCTCGTATTTTGGAAACTATCCGCAAAGCTGGCAACCGAGGTCATATATTAAATTTAGGACATGGTGTTTTGCAAAAGACTCCTGAAGAAAATGTAGAGTATTTCTTTAAAACTGCCAAAGAGGTAAGTAATTTACTAGCAGTAACTGCTTAAGTTAAATTAAAGCATATTTGAGANGTACTATTTGGTTCTAAAGAGTTTATCAAATCTCGTATTTTGGAAACTATCCGCAAAGCTGGCAACCGAGGTCATATATTAAATTTAGGACATGGTGTTTTGCAAAAGACTCCTGAAGAAAATGTAGAGTATTTCTTTAAAACTGCCAAAGAGGTAAGTAATTTACTAGCAGTAACTGCTTAAGTTAAATTAAAGCATATTTGAGATTTGCATTAATTTTTGTAGGGGTGGGTTTCTAAGCTGCCCCTAAATTTATAGTAGAAAATTGTATCTTTTGGCGGAGTTTCAGAAAATGTATGAACTATTTCTCTATACCCAATAGTCAGAAAAATTCCACTATCTACCTCCATCTCTCAGGTGCTTCAGAAAATGAATTAACTATTTCTCTATACCCAATAGTCAGAAAAATTCCACTATCTACCTCCATCTCCCAGGTGCTTCAGAAAATGAATTAACTATTGCTCTATACGCAATAGAAGGAAAATTCTACTACCCATCACCTCTGGCGAGTGCTTGAGAAAATGAAATGATTATTGCTCTATACGCAATAGTCAGAAAATTCCAATACTCACCTCCATCTCGTAGGTGCTTAAGAAAATGAAATGATTATTGCTCTATAAGTAATAGTTGGAAAATTTTACTACCCATCATCTCTGGCGAGTGCTTGAGAAAATGAAATTATTCTGACTCTATAAGTAATAGTCAGAAAATTCCACTATCCACCTCCATCTCGTAGGCGCTTGAGAAAATGAAATTATTATTGCTCTATACGCAATAGTCAGAAAA
>NZ_LGSU01000824.1 GCF_002260545.1 Hydrocoleum sp. CS-953
GAGGTAATAATTAATAATTA
Source organism: Hydrocoleum sp. CS-953 (assembly GCF_002260545.1). Lineage (GTDB taxonomy): Bacteria > Cyanobacteriota > Cyanobacteriia > Cyanobacteriales > Microcoleaceae > Trichodesmium. The sequence continues at coordinate 21 of NZ_LGSU01000824.1, forward strand.
ATAATTAATTATTGAACCTAGCTACTTCATTGTTAGTTCATTCTTTCGTAAACATTCAGATATTAGCCTTTCCTACAGAATGCCACCCATTTATGTCGCGCAGCGTTTGATGTTGGCGACACCCGGAAACAGCTTTTCATTAGTAATAATCCTGCACCAAGTAATTAATAAGAAAGATTACCAAAGAATGCTGAAAGTAAGTTGAAATTTTCCCTAAATCTTTCAACTTTGATTCTTCCTTGACAAAGAATAATTTATATCAAGTAACATTAATTAACCCTACTGTACGGACGTTGCTACTGTAGGGACGTTGCTACTGTAGGGACGTTGCATGCAACGTCCCTACGAGGTTGGGGAAAGATCTTTATTACAGTCATTTAATGAAACATGATATTAATGGCTGACAGCTAATAGCTGATGGCTAAATGCTTCAATTATTTCAATTCAACTTTTCCATCGGTGCAGTTTTAGGATCGATAATTTTTTTACTCTTACCAAACTTGATACCTAAACTCATTTTCCTTCCCTCACCCAAAACATTAGTTACTAACCCCACGCCAAAATTTTCGTGCATCACTTTATCCCCAACTTGCCAATTTTCTGTTTGATTACTTACTGATTTTTTCACAGGATTATTTTTAGTCTTTTGACTCTGACGTTTTGACCGATAAATTACTTTTTTCATAGCATTAGTATTAACCAAATCTCCTGGTAATTCTCCCAAAAATTGAGATGGAATTGTGGCATCTCGCGCTCCCCAAAATTGTCGTCTTTCTGTGGCATAAGAAAGAAATAATTGTTCTTGCGCTCTGGTAATTCCTACATAACAAAGTCGCCTTTCTTCTTCCAAAGATAAAGGGTCATCTATACTCCGAAAATGAGGTAACAAACCCTGTTCCAAACCCACCATAAATACCACTGGAAATTCCAAACCTTTAGCCGAATGTAAGGTCATTAACGATACAGCTTCCTGCCCATCTTGGAGATTATCTAAATCGGAAGCCAAAGAAGCATTTGCCAAAAAACCTCCTAAAGTTGTATCTTCATTATCCTCTTGAAACTGAGCAACAGCACTACATAATTCTCCTAAATTTGCTAGTCTATTATCTGCATCTTCCGTACCCTGTTTTTTCAAGTCTTGAATATAACCAGAATCCTCCAAAATTCCTTCAACAATTTCCATAGCAGTCAAATTTTCTACCTCATCTTGCCAATGTTGAATTATCTCAGCAAATTTATTCACAGCTTTTGATGAACGACCTGCCAAAGCATTAACTGAAGTTGGGTCGTTAATAATTTCCCACAAAGGTATTGCCATCTGGGAACTAGCATTTAATAAACTATCAATAGTTGTCTTACCAATACCTCTTCTGGGAGTATTAATAATTCTGATTAAACTAACAGTATCAGCAGGATTAGCAATTACCCGCAAATAAGCCAAAGCATCCTTAATTTCTTTCCGGTCATAAAATCTCAATCCCCCAATTATCACATATTTAATATCATAATGAATCAACTTTTCTTCAATAGGACGTGACTGAGAATTAGTCCGATAAAGCACAGCAAAACTACCTAAATCTAACTCTGGGTTTTGGTCTGTAATTTCCTCAATTTTACTACAAATAAACTCGGCTTCTTCTCGCTCACTTTCAGCCTCATAACAATAAATTTCTTCCCCTAAACCTCTGGTTGGTTTGAGAATTTTATCAATACGTTGAGTATTATTTTCAATCAATTTATTCGCCACTTCCAGAATATTTTCCCGCGACCGATAATTTTCCTCCAACTTAATCATTGTCCGGGTATCTTCATCAGGCAAACCATCACCAAAATCATTCTGAAAATCCAACAAAATTGTATAATCTGCCATGCGGAAAGAATAAATAGATTGGTCTACATCCCCCACCACAAAAACAGAACGATTTTCCCAATTATTAAAATATCTAGGTTCTTCACCATTAGTGGCTAAATATCTAATAAAATTATATTGAGTCCGATTAGTATCTTGATATTCATCCACTAAAATATGATTAAAACTTTGATGCCAATAAGCCAATACTTGCTCATTTTGCCGAAATAATTCTACAGGTATTCTGATTAGATCGTCAAAATCAAGAGCATTATTCGCAGCCAAATTATCTTGATAAATTCCATAGACTTCAGCAATTACCCTCCCTCGATAATCTGGCTGTGCTTTTTGAAATTCTTGAGGTGACATTCCTTGGTTTTTAGCATTACTAATAGCATATCTCATAGAACGTGGCTCAAATTTTTTATCGTCTAAGTTTAGCTGTTTAGTAACAATTTGCTTAACTAAACTTTGAGCATCACTTTCATCAAAAATAGAAAAATTTTTATCCCAGCGACGTTTTTTTTCGTCTTGGTATTTATTAATATCAAACCGCAGAATACGAGCGCAAAGACTATGAAAAGTTCCCATCCATAAATGCTTAGTAATATTTTTATAGACCTGCGATCGCAACCTTGTTTGTTCTTCCGCACTCAAAGCTGAAAAAGGTTTACCATATTTAGCCTCTGCCTGTTGTTGGGCAAACAACCTCTCAATGCGGTCTTTCATTTCCCGTGCAGCCTTATTTGTAAACGTCACCGCCAGAATATTTTCTGGGTGTACCCGATGATGACGAATTAGATGGGCCACACGATAAGTCAACGCCCTAGTTTTGCCCGATCCAGCACCCGCTACAACCAACATTGGTCCGCAGAAATGTTGTACTGCTTGGCGTTGAGATAAATTTAGCTGAGAGAGAAAGTCGGTAGTTTGCATAGTTGGATGTTATATACAGTAGTTAATATATTGCATATTATCACCAAACTCAAACAAAATATTAGTAGCAGTCCAGTAGGGTGCGTTAATGAAATGTAACGCACCGCAGAAAATGAAATGTAACGCACCGCAGCTATAGTAGAATGAGATGTATAAAAAGGTGCGTTACGACAGATTGTTAAATTCCTTATAGTAGCAGTCCAGTAGGGTGCGTTTCACTGCGTGACATGTTTGCGGAGCATTCCCTATACGAAAAATGAAATGTAACGCACCGCAGTTGTAGTAGAATGACATGTATAAAAAGGTGCGTTACGACGGATTGTTAAATGCCTTTCACAGTCTAAATTTTAGCCGTCTAACGCACCTACTAGACTGTTTCACCTAAAATAGTACGTTAGAATTGTCATTGCGAACGACAGTGAAGCAATCTCTAGAGAGTTGTCTATTGCAACATTTAAGCTGAAACGGTCCACTACAAGTTTTGCTGTCGCCGACATGAAACGCTGCGTGACATCAAAATGAAATGTAACGCACCGAGTCCAAACAACAATCAACTCAAAACCCCCATAAAAAACGGACGAAATAACTCACAACACAGACTTGCAAGATCGCCTTCCAAATGAACCAACCCCATCTTTTGCAACTGATAACCAAGGGATAGTTTTATTTCTATGGGTTTGTGGTTGTTCACAATTTCAGTAAAAATAGGCAATAATTCATCGTAGCGTTGCAAGTTCCACCATTGTTGTTGTAAATGTTCTGCATAAATAGCAGTTGTACTATCAGAATTTTCTAAAAGCTCTTCCAGAGTTATAGTCTGTTGTTGTAGGTAATAAAATGCTAACTGCAAACGATAGGGATGTCCGCTTAGAAGAGTAATTAGTTGCTGGATTTTTTCTTCAGTTATTTCTTGTTCGTACCGCCGTGCTAGATCCTGCACTTGAGCTAGAGTAAACTCCGGCAAATTGATGACTAATCCAGTATTCAACAGGGAAGGATTAATTGAGGGAGGCATCATAATTTCCGTAGAATGAACTGTCACCAGTCGCAGCTTTTGCCAAAGATTACTTTCTGCTACCCCTGCTTTTGCTTGCTCAGACCAGGTTCGCAGAAGTTGGATAAATTCACGAGCAACATCTGGGTAGGCAAAAAGCTGATTGAGTTCATCAAGAGCTATTACCAGAGGTTGATCTAGGTTAGCTAAGATAATATCATTGAAATAGTCAGTGGCGATTGATTTGCTGCCTAAGGAGTTATCCCAAAAATGAGCTATCTGCTCATGCGATGGTGAATAGGGAAATTCTAACTCCTTGCTAACTCTACCACAGAACCATTTTAGGAAGCGTTCTAGGTTCTGTAAAATCTCTGCATCAGCGAGTTGTAAGTTCAGGGAAACGGTTTGATAGTCAAGGGATCTAGCGTAATACAAGATACGGCTCATTAGGGAGGTTTTGCCCATTTGCTTGTGAGCGCGGATATTCAACAGTGTACCTGGTTCCTGGATGCCTTGGTAACAAAGGCATTCGATGATGGGACGGTCAATGTAAAAGATAGAATCTAGGGGTATCTGTCCTCCCGGTGCCGTTGGCAAACGAGGTTGCAGATCGTCTTGTGGTTGAACCATTTTTTTCATTTGGGCGACGTTGTTGCGATCGCGCAGCATATCGAAAGGAGAATTGCAGACTGGTTCTAGGAAGGAGTAGGTTTCAGCAGGGGGCATAGGGTTAATCTGGACCTGATTATCTTGCTCAGACTTCAAGTATAGATAATCATCCGCTAACAAACTCAGATTAAAGGCATCGAAGCAGCATTTTAAGGTACGTTTATCGACTCCTGACGAGCAGGTAAATATTTTGCTAAGGGTATTGGGAGTTAAACCTGTTTTTTTACTAAGAGATTCAAGGGTGTATCGCTGATTTTGCTCAATTTCTGCCTCTGATTTAGCTTGATGAAGTTTCCTTGAGCCTTGATTGGTAAGGGTTACACCACGTCTGCGTACATAGTTACTCATTGTTGTTATCTTTTTTTGATTAACAAATTTTTGATCTGATCTGTAGAAGTTAAAGATGTCCCCGA
>NZ_LGSU01000825.1 GCF_002260545.1 Hydrocoleum sp. CS-953
CTATGGACGAAGTTAATGATGCTATTGACCGGGTATTAGCTGGTCCAGAAAAGAAAGACCGAGTAATGAGTGAAAAGCGTAAGGAATTAAAAACATAGCCGAAAAGAGTTTGTTTGAATAAAATATGTAAGCATTTAGCTATTAGCATTCAGCAACATTACCAAAACTAAACTGTACCGACTGATAACTAATAACTGATTAATTTTCCGGAAATATATCAATGCTAATTCCTACTCAAAAGGGAATGAAGTAATAGCCAACTACTGAATGCTGAATGCTTACTAAAATATCACCAAAACTCAACTATAGTAATCCTAAATGATTTGTGAGAGAAAGCTGTATGGATTTGCTTGAAAAATCCCATTTATACGCTTGGTTTGGAGACCAAACCCCTACGATAATTACAACCCATTTAGGATTGCTATATACTGACTGATAACTGATAACTGATAGCTGATTAAGCAACACCATAACCTGTATAAGGACGCTTATAAGATGGATGTCAACCTAATACAATATCCTCTTTTAGCAACACCCATTTCTATTAATTATTGACCAACATTACTCTCAGTTGCATTTTGCTGAAGCCAAATTTTTCCATCTTTAAGATCAAAATGTAAAACGGTGTAGTAAATTCGTTCTAAGTTTTTCCAACCTACTCGCATAAGTTGATAATGATTTCGTATCCGGTCAAAAAATAGTTGATTTTCTACCTCTTTATTTTCAGATTGAAATTGAGCATACTTTTCTAACAAAATTTCAATGCAGGAACGATAATTTTCTATACTTATCCATTGAACAATTTCCTCCGTTTTGGGTTCGTAAATAAACAGTTATTTTACAAAAATTATCTAATTGAACAGTGGTCATTGCGACGATAGGGAGCAATTTCAGACGTTTAGGAGATTGCTTCCTTCCACGGAGTGTAAGTCGCTGCGGACTTGGGTATAGTAATTACCTGGATTTGATAGAATTTGATTCTTATAATAATAGATCTTTTGTCCGTTCCCCATTACCTTTTGCCTCATAACACTTTTCCACAAAACTTAAATACCGCTTTTGAAATACTGTTTGAGAAAATTTATCGGTGTGCTTTCTAATAATTTCTGGCTGAAAATATTCCTGATAATTTTCAAATTTTTCCACCGCCTCAACTAAAGCTTTTTCTGTTTGTTCAGGAAATAATAAACCTGTTGCCGAATCTGGATATTTTCTCATATCTAAAACTGTTTCAGTAGCTCCACCAACACCATAAGCAATAACAGGAGTTCCACAAGCTTGAGCTTCTACTAAAGCCATACCAAAATCTTCACAAGCAGCATAAATAAAACCTTTTGCTTCTGACATATATTGAGCGACTACTTCTTCAGGTTGCCAACCCATAATTTTGACATTAGACTTAGCAAGCTGACGTAATTTATCTAATTCTTTTCCAGTGCCAATAACTATTAATTCCCGTCCTAACTGATTAAAAGCTCTGACAATTAAAGATATTTTTTTGTAGCTCACTAATCTACAAACTGTTAGATAAAAATCTTGTTTCTGAGATTTAAAAGGAAATTTTTCCACATTTACAGGCGGATAAATCACCTCAGCTTTACGTCGATAACAACGCCAAATTCTACGGGCAGTATGTCGAGAATTAGCAATAAAATAATCTACTCGATTAGCAGAAATTACATCCCATTCCCTCAGTCTATGTAAAAGATATCTAGTAAAAATTCCAAGGATACCTTTACCAACTTTACTACTATTTAGATAATCAAAAGTTAAATCCCAAGCATAACGCATAGGAGTATGACAATAGCAAATATGTAGTTGATAAGGTGTAGTCAGAATACCTTTAGCAACTGCATGGGAAGAAGAGAGAATTACATCATATTCTCGTAAGTCAAATTGTTCAATTGCTATAGGTAATAAAGGTAAATATTTTTGTACTCCATTACGAGCAAAAGGCAAATGTTGTAAAAATGTTTTGCCTATTTTACGTTGATAAAGATAACTTTCTGGGTTGCTTGATTCAAAATCAATTAAAGCATATAAATCTGCATTAATATGTTTGAGAATTTCTTGAACAACTAATTCTGAACCACCAGTTGCTTTAGGAGTTAACCATTCGTGAACAAGAGCATATTTTACTTCCACAGTCATTTCAGTTATAGCGCTACGCGCTAGGGAATAGGGAATAGGGAATAGGGAATAGGGAAGAGTAGCTAATAAAGGGTTTTCCTACGGAATGCTGCGCAAACAGGATTTAGAAATCTCCTAACCTTAATGCGTAGCGCTGTATCAGTTATCAGTACCCAATAAAAAAGGTATTTTTCAACCAAACCCTTACAGTTTTTTTCACAAATTATGAAAGGTAATTAATAATTATTAATAATTAATTTTAGTAATTATTTCCTAATCCGTTTTGCGCCTTGCCAAGGGTCACTATTTGCTATAGGATGATCGTACCAAAGGCGAGCGCTAGTAACATCTGCCAAATGACAAAAAGCTGCCAAAGGACTCATTACTCGTCGTTTATTTGTATAGTCTTGATGTTCTCCTTCAATATATTTAATCCCATTTTCTTGTTCAGAAGTTAATTCAATTCCATACTCTTTTAACTTCATTTTCCGAAAATTTTGTTGTGCTTCTTTTGTTCTCATAGACTCAACTCTTACCCATTCCCCTGAATTATCTTTTTCAAAAGCCCAAGGTTTTTCTAAATCATGTAAAAATGTTACTAATAGAACATCTGACTGAGAAAAAGGCAAAGTTCGTAGTTCGTTAAAATGATGATAAAGACTATCAGCAATATTCATAATTTCTTGAATATGATCGATATATCCACCAACCCATGTTTGATGATTATGAGTAGAACCTCTAACTCTCTGAAAAAGTTGTCGGTTTTCTTCTAAAAGTTGCAAACATTTAGAAGCATTAGGTTCATCAATCATTGATAGTAATTCTTCAACTGTGTAATAAGTCATTTCAGTTATCAGTTATCAGTTATCATTCAATACAGTTCAGTTAAGGATTTTTTTTGTATTTATATTTATGTAGTTTGAAAACCCTATCTAATGGTTCTATATCTTAAGTAGTTGTGCAAAATTAATTACACATACTCTAGCTCTGAAAAACCTGTATTGTCAAAATCACAGGGAAGAAAATTAGTTAGTTAATTTTGCTTCGCCACTTATGAGTTTTCGTCTTAACTAAACCGTATTGAGTTATCAGTAATTCTGGCTGAAATAGGAAGCTTGAAATACTGAAGTTTATTTTTTAATCCCCTAATAGGATAGGCTTGAAACCTGATTTTTTGCTCATTTGTAATTTTTCAATACAATCATTTTGATAAATTTTTTATTTTACCGAAAAATCAAGGTATAAAGCCTCTCCATTCATGGAGAAAAAAGCGGTTGTTTGCGGAGAATTCCGTTAGGATGGGATGGCGTTTCGGCTCAAGCGCCGAAAACGCCATATCCAATCAATCAAGAGAAGAAAAAAATTCCTTTTAGGCAATCCTTCTATTACAGAATAGGTAATTATTAATTGTTAATTATTGAAGAAAAGGCGCTCAAAATATATTTATCTAGAGATATCTAGAGAAAATACAACTTTATTCTCCTTAGTATACAGCTAAGTAAATTGATAATTGATAACTTTCTAGTTTACTCAATCAAAATATTAGAAGCTAATTTATCCGCCCAACGAGTTGTTTCTGGCAACCGATATTTAGGAGTACATTTCAAGACATAATTTATAGCAGTTATTAAGCTAATTTTATGACCAGTTGAAACATAAATTTGTTTAACTCCTGTACGACTTCTGAGAACTGCACCAATAACTTCTTCTTCATCTATTAATGGTTGCCAATTACCTTTTTCTAAACCAACAACATCATGTTTCCCAATATAGTGAGATTTAGCTACACCAATACTAGGAATATTAACTAAAACTCCTAAATGACAAGCTACACCAAATCGACGGGGATGAATTAATCCTTGACCGTCACAAAGAAGTAGGTCGGGAATAATATTTAACTTTTCTAAAGCATCTAAAATAGCAGGTATTTCTCTAAAAGATAATAAACCAGGAATATAAGGAAAAGAAGTAGGACGTTGAGCGATCGCTTGTTCTTTCAATTCCAATTCTGGAAAGTTTAAAACTGCTACTGCTGCTTGAGTAATCTTATCATCATTACTATAACCAACATCAACTCCAGCAACATATTTAATAGCTCCAAATTGGTCTTCAGCTATTACTTTATGGCGGAGTTTTTCTTGCATATTTATTGCCCTGTCTACATCAGTCGGAAAATCAAACTTTTGGTCTATTTTCATAACATTATAGAACTTGATAATTTACCTACTCCCCACACTCCCTATTCCTTATTCCCTATTCCCTATTCCCTTCTTTAAGAAGATTGACTATCTCTTCTTCCTAATTCATAAACACCACAGCTTATACAAGTAATCATCCCAATACTAATTGACCAACTTTTACCTAAACCAAATTCTACACCCCAATTGCATAAACTTCCTACAATTAAAAAAGGCACAATACTAAAGATAGAAGCATAAAAAGCATTTTGAGATTCTCTCGCTTTGCGCGTTCTTTCAAATTCCTCCTCAGATGTATACAACGCTCTTTCCGCAAAGTTAAACCAACGGTTAAGCTGTAACGTCACCCACTCACTCAGGGGGGAAAAACCCCAATATAAGGCCAAAGACCACAAAGATGAACCTGCGATCGCTGTTGCATCTATGGCCAATCTAAAAGGAAAAATTTCTTCTAATATCATTTTTTAAAATCTTAAATTATTTTATTCAACAAAATTTTAAATCTCTCAATTATAGCAGATTTCAGAAAAGTATAGAATTTTTGGTAAATTCTACCT
>NZ_LGSU01000826.1 GCF_002260545.1 Hydrocoleum sp. CS-953
CTTATTTAAGTAATTAAAGATAAGCATTTCCTGCTGAATGTTGTGTACTAATGTCGCACAGGGAAATATCTATTAGCAGTCAGCTCTCAAAAATTTACCCGAAAACTACTAAAAAGGAATATAAAAAAAGTATTCTAGCTTGACTTCTACTAACTTCTGGGAAGTAGAATTATTCAAATAAGTATGGATTTATTATTGTATAAGATATGGTATGAATAGAAAATCAAACAAGTTTTGTCCAAGTATTGATAAGTTTCTCAGAGTAGAAAAAAAGAGTCTCTGAGAAAGATAGAGAGAGTTTTTGAGTGTGAAAATTGTGGTTTCAGTAGAGAAACGAGACTTAAATGCTAGCTTAAATCTAGCTATGGCGGGCAATTAGTCCGTGACAGCCTGTGGACTGGATAACGCCGACGTTGCCAGGTTGAGGCAGGAATAGAATAGATGATTTATAGAAAATCATACATTTTTGTAGATAGTAGATAATCGTAGGTTTCTCAGAACGGTTGCTAAATATCCCCGTGAAAAAAATATCTTCTAACTTCTGAGTTCTGAATTCGTTAACTGCATGGGTATCAAAAAAGGTGAAGGAATGTTTTATCAAGTAGAAAGGCTAGCCTCACAAGGAGAATAATCAGTTTGCAGCAGTTAAACCCTCTTATCTTAACGCCAGCAGAAATTCAAAAAATTTCCCCCTCAGCTTGGGCATATTTGGGAGATGCAGTTTACGAACTGTATATTCGGAATTATTACTTGATACCACCAAAGCGATCGCGTTATTATCATCAATTAGTTGTGGCCCAAGTTAGGGCAGAAACTCAAGCCGATCATTTACATAATTTGAAACCATACCTCACCAGTGCAGAGTTAGATATTCTAAAACGAGGACGTAATGCTGCTTTTAGGAAACCAAAAAGATTAGATCCGGAAGTTTATCAACAGGCTACCAGTTTAGAAACTTTAATTGGATACTTATATTTGACCGATCCCCAAAGGTTAAATCAATTACTAGGTTACATAGAATTAGATTAATATTAGATTAATATTTTCATACCATTAGCCAATAGGTATTTCCAATAATAATAAATCAATTATGGCACTCTTATTCATCCAATGATTTATCCAAAAATTAAGGTATAATATTATGTTCGGTTGAATAGTTATAAATAAGAAGGGAGGAGTCAGGAGTCAGGAGTCAGGAGTCAGGAGGAAAGATGGGAGAAATAAAGTATACAATTTGAACGTTTTTTTATCACTAATTATCCGGACATAATATAAAGCCTCTCCATTTATGGATAAAAAAATACTTTTAGGTCATCCTATTCTTGATAATAAGAGGTAATACTAGATTTGGTTTAGAAAGCACCAATATTTATTAAGGTAAGGCCGAAGGCAGAAGGCAGAACGATTAGATAGTAATTTCAAAAACGTGCTTTTGATAATGGGATTTGGTATAATTATTAATTAATAATTATTAAGGTTCTTCTAGACTGGTTATAGCTTCTTAGTAGTTTAAATGAACTTAAACCCTTAAATAGCAGAGGATTAAACCTTTAGGAAAATAGATTTTTATGTTTATTTGCTTTTTTGTATTCCTATAATCCTTGCATAGCAGTGATTATAGAGTTCCTAAGTGTAGTAATTTATCATAGCTACTCTAAAAGAGCTTTAATAATTTACACGCCATAAACAAGCATGAGATAATCTGTTCTAAATTATTAATGTTCCATTCTAGATAATTATTAATTATTAATTGTATTGGCAGTCGCCGACATGAACATTGTTAATTGCTGAACTTTGATTTTAGATAAGAGCTTTATTAATTGAACCAGTATTAAATCTTACTACAAAAGTAAGCATTTCCTCCGGAATGCTGCGCAAATAGCAGTCAGCCAGCCTCCTGCGGAGGAACTACGTTAACAGCTATATTACCTTTAAACAAAGAACTAAAAAACAATTGAGAGATTTCCCAGAATTATGTGAAAATGTAGTAGAAGTTAAATGAATGAATCAAGCATTCATTGTTATTCCTGGCAAGCGTAGCATTCCGTAAGATGAGTAAACAGCTAATAACTGTTTACCGAAAAATAAAGGTATAAAGCCTCTCTTTTCCAGGAGAAGCAAAAAAAATTTTCCTTTTATTCAATCCTCTCCCTAAAAGGAAGAGGTAATTATCAATTATCAATTATCCATTATCTATTATCCATTATTGAAGCAGGATTGAGCAGGAAATACTTATTGCTCTGCTGATTAAATATAAAAGCCTTGACAGATAAAGCTAAGTGCCTTTTTAGGTCTGGAAAAAGTACGAACTTTTAGGTCAAAAAGGTGCAAAAATTTAGCATTTTTTGCTCAATATTTAGAGAAAAATCACTCTTACTATTCTTCCNCGGGCGTTAACGATAGTTATGCGAAGCTAACGGCCGTTTCGCTGCGCGACATGTTTGCGGAGCATTCCGTCAGGAAAACGCCCCTACGACTCCTACCATTACTTAAATATAAGTTTTTTCTGAAGCAATAGCACAAACTATTTTATTTTGTCAATAATTGTATAGTAGAAAACCTATACTTAAAAGGTTCTCTGAAAATATTTCTTCTGAATTTAACATGAATTTTGAATCATCTGAGAGTACCCAAAAACAAAATTCAAGGCCACGGACTATTAGACCAATTGGAGTAGCTTCACTGCATAGTATTGCTTTTTCTAGAGAGACTCTCTATGCTATTGACAAAAATCGTGGTTTTCTGCTAAAGATTGACCCAACAACAGATAATACCACTGTTATTAATCCTTATCAGACTGATGAATTTATTGATGTTACAGGTATTTCTATCTGGAAAGATACTCTCTGGTTAACATGGGAAAATAAAATTTATTTCTGTCTGAATGCTATTGGTAATTTATCAGAAGGACGTTTAAGATGGCAACATTNCAAAAATCGTGGTTTTCTGCTAAAGATTGACCCAACAACAGATAATACCACTGTTATTAATCCTTATCAGACTGATGAATTTATTGATGTTACAGGTATTTCTATCTGGAAAGATACTCTCTGGTTAACATGGGAAAATAAAATTTATTTCTGTCTGAATGCTATTGGTAATTTATCAGAAGGACGTTTAAGATGGCAACATTTTTTTACTTTACCTTATGCTGCTGATGGAATTGCTGTTTGGGAATCAACTGTTTATGTAACTTGTCAAAAATTAGGTAAAATTATAGTTTTTGACAAAGATACTAAACAACAAATTACAGGGTTTTATGCTCCAGGAATAGGGTTTGAAAATATTACGGTTCAGGATGAAGAATTGTGGCTTTGCGATCGCGAGGAGCAGACTGTTTATTGTTTAGAAAGGGGAACTGGTAAGGTGAAATTTAGTGTATTAACTCCTTTTGAGTCTCCAACTGGATTAGCATTTTATCGCAATTTTACTACAGGGGAAAGACAACTTTATGTTGCTTATTCTGGGGATGAACTTTACATTAGGGATGACCCAAACTCGGAAAAANATGAAGAATTGTGGCTTTGCGATCGCGAGGAGCAGACTGTTTATTGTTTAGAAAGGGGAACTGGTAAGGTGAAATTTAGTGTATTAACTCCTTTTGAGTCTCCAACTGGATTAGCATTTTATCGCAATTTTACTACAGGGGAAAGACAACTTTATGTTGCTTATTCTGGGGATGAACTTTACATTAGGGATGACCCAAACTCGGAAAAACAGTATGAATTGACTAAGCGCGATAGAACTTTTATACATCCTCTTTATTTTTATTACAATGAACAGGAAAAATATGCTGTTTCTAATGGTTTTTTAATTGAGATGTCTTATGTTGAAGAATTAGAACCATTAGATGAAATATTTTTAGAAGATGTGGAATGGCGTATTGCTTTACCTTCGGAAACTCATCGTCAAAAAGTTAGGGAAATTTCTCCTATAGGAATGCCTTTTACTGAAGAAATTCAAGATGGTCAAAAAGTTGCTGTTTTTAGGTTTCAACCATTGCGTCAAAGTGAAAGAAGGATATTTGGTTGGAAGGCTTTATTAGAAGTTAGGGCAATTAAGTACCAAATTCAACCTTTTAATGTAGAAAATATTCCGGAAATTCCACCAGATTTTCACGATAAATATCTGGTAGATAATGATAATTTGGCAATGGATAAAGAGATAGTTATTCGAGCTGCAAAAGATGCTGTTTTCAGAGAAAATAATTTATTACGTCAACTTTTGAAGATTCGGAATTATGTTTATGACCAACTTTCTTATGGAGTAACAGCTAAGATTGATACTCCCGATATTGTGTTGGAAAGAGGTATTGGTTCTTGTGGAGAATATGTAGGATTATTGTTAGCTTTGGCACGATTAAATGGTATTGCTTGTCGTACAGTAGGTCGTTATAAATGTCCGGCTTTTGCTGATAGAAAAGGTGTGCCTTTGGAGCCAGAGTTTAATCATGTATGGTTGGAATTTTATCTACCTGGTTTTGGTTGGGTTCCTATGGAGTCAAACCCTGATGATTTACAGGAAGGTGGTCCTTATCCGTTAAGGTTTTTTATGGGGTTAGCTTGGTATCATGTAGAAATTGGTAAAGGAATTAAGTTTGAAGTTATGAAAAATAAAGGGGTTCCTGTTAATAAGGAAGAAGTTTCAATTGGTAATTTAGCAATTAATCATGTTAGATTTACAATCTTAGAAGAGTTATCTGCAATGGATAATGGATAATGGATAATTGATAATTGATAATTGATAATTGATAATTGATAATGGATAATTGATAATGGATAATTGATAATTGATAATGAAAACTATAGCAATCCGCGCTTATGTTGCGGGTAATTAAAAAGTAAATAAAAAAGTTGAAACTCCCACCTGTAGCAATAGTGCCTGT
>NZ_LGSU01000827.1 GCF_002260545.1 Hydrocoleum sp. CS-953
GTAATTAATTCTCCTCTCAATCTAAACTGAAATGACTATACATATACACATATACAGGATTACCTAAAAATATACTTGTATACAGCAATAGTGGTGCTAAAAATAATTTTTCCTATCTATTCGCCTAACCATCAAAATATACAATTAATTTGTTTTACCGAAAAATAAAGGTATAAAGCCTCTCCTTTTAAGGAAAAAAATCCTTTTGCTCTATCCTCTTATATATAAGAAGAGGTAATTATTAACTACTTAGTCTAGAAATGCCTATCACTTTATGAAAGGATTTTCCTCGTTAGTTTCGTACTTTACCCTCCAATGGTTATCCGAGTGAACAGATAGTTTTACTGACACTTGCCGAACAGAGGAAGTATATTTTAGCCAAAAGTATGTCAGGGCTACTTTTGACAAAATTCTTCAATGCTCGCTCGCCATTTACGAGACAGTCGAATCTGGATCATTTTGTCACATGAAACCAAATGTTTTATGAATACAAAAACTTTTTACTGTCCAGTTATTAATTATTAATTATTAGATTGTTGAACTACTTACCTAGAATCATCAACACCTAATATTCCTAACATCCTAAAGTTTAAACTTAAAGGCTTAGTCCAGAGGCGATCGCTTAAGATGAATCTCTAATTAAACGTTGCTTCAAAAGTTCAGGACTACCTTGATCTACTACTTGGCCTTTATCTAAGAGAAATGCTCCATCAGAATAATCCAACTCATTTAAGCGATGAGTAACCCACATAGCAGTAATACCTCGCTTTTTGACCAAACTTTGAACTTGACTGACCAAATCTAATTGACTATCTGGGTCAAGTAAAGCTGTAGGTTCATCCAAAAGTAAGATGTCACAATTGCGGGCAATAGCACCAGCAATAGCAATTCTTTGTTTTTGTCCCCCACTCAAAGCATATATAGGTCGGCGTTGTAATTCTAATAAATTTACGGCACTCAAGGCATCTTCTACCCGATTACGAATTTGAAGTTGAGACAGTTTCTCTTCAACTAAGCCAAAAGCCACATCTGCTCCTACTGTAGGCATCACAAGTTGATGGTCAGGATTTTGGAAAACAAAACCTATTTGCCCTTCAAAATGAATTGTTCCAGACTGAGGAGACAAAAGTTTGGCCAATAATCTTAACAAAGTTGATTTACCACTGCCATTAGTACCCAAGAGCATCCAAAACTCTCCCTTGGGTACTTGTAGAGAACAAGAGCGTAATACTTGGCTGCCGTTAGGCCAATTAAAACAAATATCCTCTACTAAAATTGCTGGATCAGTAACTTTAATAGTTTTATCCTTTGGCTTCATTGGGTAGAGCGACAAAACCAGGTGGTCTTCCAGTAGCAGCAGCACCAGATTTCTGGGAAATTTGAACACCAGAAACTTCACTGATGACTACAGCAATCTTTTTCTCAGGCATTTTCTCACAAGTAAGTTCTAAAACTTGAGGGTTTCCAGAGCGAATAGACTCAAGAACTTGTTGATAAACAGCCTCAGCATCCTCAGCGGACTTACGTTGTACTGAAAATGGCACAGGGGTGTACTTCACAATTATGTCAATAGTAAACATCTTTAAATTATTAGTGAGCTTGAAGGGTAACTTTCTCCAGTTTTAACTCCAAGCAGTATAACGAGAAATTTCTAACCTTGCGGATAGGGCTTCTTGCTTCAAAAGCTGTTTACCTCTCAACATACATTTTTACCACGATATACCCTATCCTAGGTATTTCTTGAATTCTATGTGAATTTTACAACATTTTCAACTTGCTCTTGATTGACGAGGTTGTATGGCGAATTGACATGGGCAGTTAAAAATCTAAAATCTAAGAAAATAATGTCTGGAAAAACTCATTTTTCTGGTTGCCCCGATCAAGAATTACCTCTATAATGAAAATCACGGTAATAAAACTAAACAATGTTTATAAAACTTCTCATAATTCTGCTTAAGTAGAAGACTATATTATTATATAGATACTGATTGAGAAAAAACATTAAACAAGCCGTAGTTATCATAATTATTTGGAGAATTCTGTAATGACTGTAGCAGTGGGACGCCCACAATCTCAACGAGGACCATTTGATGTCCTCGACGATTGGCTCAAACGCGATAGATTTGTATTCGTAGGCTGGTCTGGTATACTCTTATTTCCATGTGCTTTCTTGGCTATTGGAGCTTGGTTAACTGGAACAACCTTTGTTACTTCCTGGTATACCCACGGATTAGCTAGTTCTTACTTAGAAGGCTGTAACTTCTTAACTGTTGCAGTTAGCAGCCCTGCAAATAGTATGGGACATTCTCTATTATTCCTCTGGGGTCCAGAAGCTCAGTGGGACTTTGCACGTTGGTGTCAAATTGGTGGCCTTTGGTCATTTACTGCTCTACACGGTGCATTTGCTCTGATTGGCTTCTGCCTACGTCAGATTGAAATTGCCCGTTTGGTAGGAATACGTCCTTACAATGCTATTGCCTTCACAGGACCTATCGCAGTATTTGTAAGTGTATTCTTAATGTACCCACTAGGTCAATCAAGCTGGTTCTTTGCACCTAGCTTTGGTGTAGCTGGTATCTTCCGATTCATCCTATTTTTCCAAGGATTCCATAACTGGACACTAAACCCATTCCACATGATGGGTGTAGCTGGAATCTTAGGTGGAGCACTATTATGTGCAATTCACGGTGCAACAGTTGAAAATACACTGTTCCAAGATAGCGAACAAGCTAACACCTTCCGTGCATTTGAACCTACTCAATCCGAAGAAACATATTCCATGGTGACAGCTAACCGTTTCTGGTCCCAAATCTTCGGTATCGCATTTTCCAACAAACGTTGGTTGCACTTCTTCATGTTATTTGTACCAGTAACAGGCTTGTGGATGAGTGCTATAGGTGTAGTAGGTTTAGGATTTAACTTACGAGCTTATGACTTTGTATCCCAAGAATTACGAGCAGCAGAAGATCCAGAATTTGAAACATTTTATACCAAAAACATTTTGCTGAACGAGGGTATCCGTGCTTGGATGGCTCCTGCAGATCAGCCACATCAAAACTTTATATTCCCAGAGGAAGTATTACCTCGTGGTAATGCTCTGTAATATGGCTTAATTTATCAAAAGGATTAGTCTCAGACTAATCCTGCAATAGCTTCTACAGCAATTAGTATGTAGAAGCTATTTTTTTTGTGAAAATTACTCCCTATTGCCCATTCCTAAATGAGTTATCGGGACTTAAACAAAATAGAGCTAGAAAAAAGGGTCAAATATATACTGGCAAAAGCTTTGACGTCAAAAAGGCATAAATCCTCAAAAAGCACGGGTTTTAGCCATTTTTAGGGGATCGACGTAATTCCCTTGTCTAGAGAGACTTTGAGGCATTTTTCCGTCCATAAAATGTTTAAGTACCACTATTGCTTTTTTTAAATTGATATAGCAATGAGCGCTGGTATATTTACAAATTGCAGTAGAGGCCAAACAGCTCAAAGTCTTATATTATCGTCAATTTATTCTCCCTGTTCCCTGTTCCCTGTTGCCTGCGCACAGCGCTATAATTGATTTTTTGCTATTCCCTGAAAAAAAATTAACCAGATAATTGCTTTCTCAAATTTTTGTGCTACTATAGAAAGCGTAAGATTGAGTAAACAAAAAACCGCTCAGGGATAAAAGGAGGTGATGCCTATGCAAGATAGTAGTATACGCATGGGTCACCTGATTGGAAAATGCCGGCTGTGTGCTGGGGCTGCTCTCTAGCAGTTAGCCTTTGTTCCCACCCTGGGATCTATGAGGATTAACCTTAACCAGGCTGACCTAGGGTTCCTCCCGGCAGTCAGGTTCCAATCAAAGTGACCCCCTAGACCGCTCTTATCTGAAATTAGTGCTTAGGTATTTACCAAGACGCTATTTTAAGATAAGAGCGGATAGTTTTTTTGAGTAATTTGAGGAATAAGTGCAATGAGTGAATTACTAAGTGTAGAAGAAATTAATCAACGTGCTAGTCAATTATCAGACTGGGAATTAGAAGGAAATAAGCTTAAGTGTGTAAAAAAATTTAAAGATTTTATTGAAGCGATAGGTTTTGTCAATAAATTAGTAGATCCGGCTGAATCATCACAGCATCATCCAGACTTAGAAATATCTTACAATAAAGTGACAGTTATATTAACAACCCATGATGCTGGTGGGTTAACAGAAAAAGACTTTAACATGGCTCAAATCATATCTAGCTTAAGTTAGTTTAACTTTAATGCCATTGCTGAATCAAGGGATGAATATCACTGGGATAGGTATTATCTACGACTAAAAATATCAGGAACAGGCAAGATGCATAAGATACAAAACTATTAAAATCATCCCGCATTTATGCAACGCCACTTTAATAGTTTAGATGGAAGTTTAGTAATATAAAATTTTAGTTTAGACAACGAAAATATAGGTTCAATACATCACCTGGAGTAGAAAAAATCATTATCAATATAATATCAATTGAAAGATTGAATGTATCAAGCAAAGATAAAAATGAGATAGGGAATAGGGAGTAGTGAGTAGGGAGTAGGGAGGAAGAAATCAACACAAATATTTCTCACTTCACTCATCTAGGAATATATTTACCTAATATCTCTCTACCTACTGGATTTCAATTCTTTGAAGTATTACCAATTTTGGATTTTAGTAACTATTCGTTATCTTAATACTTATTTGACAAACAGTATATGAAAGAATATAAATTTTTCACCTAAGTTAAATATTGCAAGTATGTAACTTAGGTGATTTTTTTTATTACTGATTTATATGAAATTAATCATATCAAATCCGGTAGTATCGGTGTAAAAAAGCGTAGAAACCGGGTTTATATGAAATGCCCTTGTAGGGACGTTGCATAAGGGC
>NZ_LGSU01000828.1 GCF_002260545.1 Hydrocoleum sp. CS-953
AAACCCATAGATATATTAATAATATTTATCAGCTTATTTGGATTTTGGGCAGTATTTGATTTTTCAACCAATATCTTAGCGGAAATTTTATGGTTTCAAGAACTAAATTATTTGCCTGTCTTAATCACGAAATTGCAAACAGAAACTTTAATTTGGATAATTACCTTTTTAATTACAGCAGGCTTTTTTTTAGCAAATCTCAGATTAGCCAGTATATTTAAGGATTCAAAAGGCGAGGTGAATAATGCAATATCTGAAGAAATAATGCTTATTCCTCCAGTTACTATGCCGTCAAGTAAATTGCGTATTGAACCCTCACTAAGACTACGTTGGTTGTTATGTTTTATATTCGGATTAATTCTATTAATAGGATTAATTCTAACTCATTATATTGAAGTATTTACTAATTACTGGCATCCCGATCTAACAGTTGCTAAAGTATCCCCACAAATCCCATCAGAATTGACCATAGAATCAATTTGGCAAATACTCACCTCAATACCATCTAACTCATGGTTATTAGGATTATTTATCCTGTTATTTTTTGCTGTGATTATTAATCCTATATTCTGGTTAAGCGGATTTGCTATATTGCTTAGTTTAGTTTTGAGTTTTATTCTTTCCAATCATTGGGGAAATATATTACAACTCTTGAATGCCACTCCCTTTAATAAAAGTGAAGATTTATTTCATATAGATATCAGCTTTTATGTTTTTCAACTTCCTATTTTACAACTATTAAAATTTTGGTTGGGCGGATTATTCTTATACGGATTAGTAGCTTGCACAGTTATATATTTCTTGTCAGGTAAAAGTTTAAGTAAAGGCAACTTTTATCAATTTTCTCAACAACAACAACGACATCTTCATGCTTTAGGTGGAGGTTTTATTTTAACCGTAGCATTTAGTTACTTTATAGCTTGTTTTGAATTACTTTACTCTCCACGCGGTGTAATCTATGGTGCTGGTTATACCGATATAAAAGTTCAGTTTCCTGTGTATGTATTTTTAGCAGTTTTAGCATTATTAATTGCATTTTTTCTATTTTGGCAAGCAATTTTTTCAGTCAAAAACATTCAGCCTTATATTGAAGCAACTCTATGGTTTCTACGTTTAGGTCGCAAGAGGAAAAGACATAAAAAAGTTAGCGCCAAATTATTTGCTAATAGCTATTCATTAAGAGTTATATTAACATGGTATTTAACAATAGCAGTAGTAGCTAGTTGGCTAATACCAGAAATTGTACAAATAGCAATCGTACAACCGAATGAGATAGAACGAGAAATTCCTTATATTAAACGTAGTATTAAATTTACAAAAGAAGCTTATGTTGACGTAGATAAATTAGAAGTAAAACTTTTCGACCCCGACAATAAACTTACCTATACTGACTTAANGTATTAAATTTACAAAAGAAGCTTATGTTGACGTAGATAAATTAGAAGTAAAACTTTTCGACCCCGACAATAAACTTACCTATACTGACTTAATTAATAATCAATTAATTATTGATAATATTCGCCTTTGGGATACAAGACCAATTTTACAAACAAATCGGCAATTACAACAAATTCGACCTTACTATGAATTTCTAAATGCCGATATTGACCGTTATACATTTCTGAAAAAATCTTCAGAAAGAACAAAAAATAACCCTACTGAAAAACAACAAGTAATCATCGCAGCTAGAGAACTAAACTATGAATCTGTACCTGAACCAGCACAAACTTGGGTAAACGAACATTTAGTCTATACTCATGGTTATGGTTTTACTATTTCTCCAGTTAACCAAGTTGAAAATAGTGGATTGCCAGAATATTTTGTTAAAAATATCGGACCAGATCCAACTATTGAAAAGAATAGCACTTTAGAAGTATTAGACAGAATTAGATACAGCATTCCTATCGGTAAACCGAGAATTTATTATGGAGAACTTACTAAGACTAATGTCATTACTTCCACCGCAGAAAAAGATAGAGAACTAGATTATCCTAGTGGAGAAGCTAACTCCTATAATACCTATGATGGTAGTGGAGGAATTGTTATTGGTAAAGGGTGGCAAAGATGGATATTTGCTAAATATTTGAACAATTGGAGAATGTTATTAACTGACGAATTTACACCCGAAACAAAAGTCTTATATCGTCGCAATATTAATGCTAGAGTCCGAGCGATCGCTCCATTTCTGCGTTATGACAATGACCCATATTTAGTAGTCGCTAATCCTAACTTTGGAAACCAAAATATTACTGAAACAAATCCTAATTATCTCTACTGGATGATTGATGCTTATACTACGACTAATCACTATCCTTATTCTGACCCAGAAAATAATGAATTTAATTATATTCGTAACTCAGTAAAAGTTGTAATTGATGCTTACAATGGCTCAGTAAAATTCTATGTTGCCGATCCAAAAGATCCTATTATTAGAACCTGGAAAAAAGTATTTCCAGATATGTTTACTCCTATAGCAGAAATGCCAAAAAGTATTCGTACTCATATCCGCTATCCACTAGATTTATTTCAAGTACAATCTGAAGTATTAGCAACTTATCACATGGATGACCCCCGTGTATTTTATAATCGAGAAGATTTGTGGCGGGTTCCTATTGAGATTTATGGTAGTCAACAACAAAATGTAGAACCTTATTATCTAATTACAAAATTACCAGAAGAAACCTTAGAAGAATTTATTTTACTTCTACCTTATACTCCAGCAAGTCGTAATAATTTAATTGCTTGGTTAGCTGCTAGATCCGATGGGGAAAATTATGGGAAGTTACTGTTATATCAATTCCCTAAAGAACGATTAATATATGGTCCTGAACAAATTGAAGCTTTGATTAATCAAGACCCAGAAATATCACAACAAATTTCTCTTTGGAATCGTGAAGGTTCAAAAGCAATTCAAGGAAATTTATTAGTTATTCCTATTAATAAATCTCTGCTTTATGTTGAACCTATTTATTTAGAAGCAGAGCAAAATAGTTTGCCTACTTTAGCAAGAGTAATTATTTCTTATGAAAATAGAATTGTGATGAAGTCTACTCTTGATGAAGCACTTCGAGAAGTTTTTCAAGTTAATTAAGGAAGAAGGGAGAGTTCATTAATTGATAATTGATAATTGATAATTGATAATTACCTCTCCCTTTTAGGGAGAGGATTGACACAAAGGGGGATGCATATTTATTTTTTTCCCCTTGAAAGGGGAGGCTTTAAACCTGAATGGTCTAATTATTTAATTGTTTAATTATTAATTATTTCGGTAANTTGATAATTGATAATTGATAATTACCTCTCCCTTTTAGGGAGAGGATTGACACAAAGGGGGAAAAAATTTATTTTTTTTTCCCTTGAAAGGGGAGGCAAAGGGTGCTCAATTATTTAATTAATAATTATTAATTATTAATTACCCGGTAAGAAGGAATAAGTTAAATTTCTATGTAAACTAATAACTAAATAACTAATAACTTAATATAGCAATATAGGTGGCAATATTTGATCGTAGGGGTTTGGTTTCCAAATCCCTTATTCTTTTGGGTTTGGATACTAAACCCCTACAGTATTTTATATTAAATATTGATTTTAGGGCTAGAGCCAAACTACGAGCTAAATAATAAACAAAAGTTTAGTATTTGTCTGGTTAAACTGATAACTGATAACTGAAAAAAGGGGGTTGACAAAAGAAAACTTGACATAGTATTATACTTATAATGGAGAAGGTGCGCTCATATATACTCAAATCAATTAAGCCAAAAAAGCAATATTTCCCTAACTTAACAGCAAAATTAAATTACAAGGGCAAGGAAAACTGTGAAATAAGGCGAGGCAGTAGAACGAGAAAGTCTGATAACTGAAAAGTAAAGCATTCAGGATTCAGCGGTTAGCTTATAGCCTTTGTCGGAATAATTAGTATGAAGAGATTTCCGAGAAAAGAAGCGATCGCCCTAATTATGGGTAGACTAAAAATTAGTGAGAATAATTCTGTTGTTTGTAGTTTGACTCTAGCCCCTTAAATATTGATTTGATGGCTCGAACTACTACGAAAAGCTAAACACTGATAACTGAATAACTGAAAAAAGGGGGTTGACAAAAGAAAACTTGACATAGTATTATACTTATAATGGAGAAGGTGCGCTCATATATACTCAAATCAATTAAGCCAAAAAAGNGGGTTGACAAAAGAAAACTTGACATAGTATTATACTTATAATGGAGAAGGTGCGCTCATATATACTCAAATCAATTAAGCCAAAAAAGCCATATTTCCCTAACTTAACAGCAAAATTAAATTCCACAAATAGGAAAACTGTGAAACAAGGCTAGGTAGTATATTTTCATAATTGAAAAAATTATGCAGTCTGGAAAAATCCTGAGACAACGCTACAAAATTATCCACTCGCTCGGAAGTGGAGGTTTCGGGGATACCTACTTAGCTGAAGACTTAGACTTACCAGGAAAACCGAAATGTGTAGTAAAACATCTATCACCTAAAATTCCAGACCCAGGAGTTTTGACTATTGCTCAAAGGTTGTTTGAGAGAGAAGCAGAAACCTTATACAAATTAGTGCAAGACTCAGACCAAATACCAAAATTATTTGCTCATTTCCAGGAAGGAACAGAATTTTACTTAGTACAAGAATATATAGAAGGGCAAGATATTAGTCAGGAACTTACGCCGGGGAAAAAATTAAGCGAGTCTTATACCATCGCCTTACTCAAAGGAATATTATCAGCATTAGAAACAGCTCATCAAAATAATATAATTCACCGAGACATCAAACCACAAAACTTGATGCGTCGGAAGTCGGATAACAAAATAGTATTGATAGACTTTGGAGCGGTAAAAGAAATAAGTGTATTAACTACAGCTAACCAACAAGGAA
>NZ_LGSU01000829.1 GCF_002260545.1 Hydrocoleum sp. CS-953
TTAAGGCTCTTGACATTTCTAAATCTTGTTTGCGCAGCATGACCTAGGAAAACCCTTTGACAGTTTACTATTCCCTATTCCCTATTCCCGACTCAAGTAGCGCTATAACAATAAACATTGAGGAAAAAACCCGGTTTCTGGGTTCGCCTGCGTAAGTCCTGAAATTCTTACTTTTGACTTTTGACTTTTGACTTTTGACTTCATATAGGCATTTCTACTGTAAAAGTTGTCCAACCATTAGTGCTAGTGACAAATAAATTGCCATTTAACTGTTCTACTAATTTTTTGACTAGAGCTAAACCTAAACCTGTACCACCTTGTTTCCAAGGATCGGCATTAGGAACTCGATAAAATTTATTGAAGATTTTAGGTAACTCGGATTCGGGAATTTTTGATGGATTACTAACTATAAATTTGATGGGAGTTGGNTCCTGAAATTCTTACTTTTGACTTTTGACTTTTGACTTATGACTTCATATAGGCATTTCTACTGTAAAAGTTGTCCAACCATTAGTGCTAGTGACAAATAAATTGCCATTTAACTGTTCTACTAATTTTTTGACTAGAGCTAAACCTAAACCTGTACCACCTTGTTTCCAAGGATCGGCATTAGGAACTCGATAAAATTTATTGAAGATTTTAGGTAACTCGGATTCGGGAATTTTTGATGGATTACTAACTATAAATTTGATGGGAGTTGGAGTTTCTGAGAGGCTTTTTTTGTTGTTTTTTTTCTGATTAAATTCTATTGAAAATTTGATTTCTCCACCATCTTCAGTATATTTGCAAGCATTATTCAGAAGTTCTGCTAAAATCCTGGCCAAACTATTATTATTAGAACGGATTTTAGGTAGTTGTTTAGGATATTTAGTCTTGAGAATTTGTTGCCTTTCTTTTACCCGCGATTTAAAAGGTTCCATAATCGAAGGCAGCCAAGTTGTTAAGTCTATTGTATCTAAAGCAATAGATTCAGAACCTGCTTCTAGGCGCTGTAAATCTAATAAATCGGTGATTAATTCAATTTCTCTTTTGCACTCTGTATCTAAAACATTCAAATATCTTTCACCCTTTTCTGGGAGAGGAAATACTTTCAGCAGATGAATAGCCATTTTCATATTTGAGAGAGGTGTTCTCAATTCGTGGGAAACGGTGCTTAAAAAATCATCTTTGAGAATATTAAGTTGCTGTAATTCTTTGACTTTTTGTTCCAATTCAGCAGTACGCTCTTGTACTTGTCTTTCTAAGTCTGTGTTGAGGGTTTGTACTTGTTGATAAAGTTGAGCTTGTTGGATCGCGATCGCTAACTTGGTTGCTAATTGCTGCAATAAATCAATTTCAGATGGTTGCCACTCTCGAATTCCAGAATATTCTTGGGTACACATAATTCCCCATAATTGCCTATCTTGAGAAATGGGTACTATCAAGAAAGATTTTACCTGCTTTTGCTGCAAACTTGTAATTTGTTCTATAGCTAAATCTGTTTGCTCAATATCTGCAACTGCCTGAATCTTATTTTTATTTACTTTTAATTTTGACATTAAACATTCAGATGAAGCTCGATCGCCCATCCAAGAATTGCAATTACGATCTATTGACTCAGCAACTATCTTGGTGACTTTTGCGGATTTTACTTGAAATAAAACTACTCGATCTGCTTTCAAAAATTGTTGCACTTCTGTAACTGCTGCATTAATTATTTCATTGAGATTTAGAGATTGATGAATCCTGAGAGCAATTTTTGCCAGGAGGCGATCGCGCTCCAACTGTTCCTGTATTTCTGCTGTTCGTGCCTGAACTTCTTTTTCTAATTCTGTGTTTCGATTATGTAACAGATTAAATTTTTCGGCTTGTAGTTGATTAACGTCTTTTCGTAATTCTCTGACTAACCCAAACATTACTGTGGGGTCTAATACTTGTAGTAAACTTGTCTGATTCACTGTTCCCAGTAACTCTCCTTGTTGGCTGCACACTATCAAGATTTGCACTTGTGCTTGCAACATTTTTTTATGAGCATTCCATAGAGAATCAGTTGGTTGCAGAAAATTAATTTGAGTTTTCATTACCTTNGGCTTGTAGTTGATTAACGTCTTTTCGTAATTCTCTGACTAACCCAAACATTACTGTGGGGTCTAATACTTGTAGTAAACTTGTCTGATTCACTGTTCCCAGTAACTCTCCTTGTTGGCTGCACACTATCAAGATTTGCACTTGTGCTTGCAACATTTTTTTATGAGCATTCCATAGAGAATCAGTTGGTTGCAGAAAATTAATTTGAGTTTTCATTACCTTTTTTACAGGTATTTTTGCCAAATCTATATCCAGAAAATATGCTTGGGCAATCTCATCATTAGCAATTATACCAATCGGTTTTTCGATACTTTGTCCTTGAACTTTTTTCTTCTGTGTAATAATTACACTATTCACTTTATTTTCTGCCATCAATTGACTTACTTTCAACAATGATGCTGTTCCTGAGATTGTCACTGTAACACTATCATTTTTGACTTCATTTACTCGTTTTAATCTCAGAATGTTAGAAGGTTGCAGAACCTGACGAATTTTTTCTGGTGTAACAACACCAACTATTTGACCTTGACTATCTAGCACTGGTAGATGACTAACTTTATGTTTTCGGAACAAAGACAAAGCTGTAAATAAATCTTCATCGTCTGATTCTTTGAGAGTAATAACATTAGATGTCATTACCTCGCCTATCTGCACATCTTCTGATAAATTTTGTAGATTCTTAAGTTTATCGGCAGCAATTAATTTGACAAGATCGCTGGCAGTAAATATGCCTAATAAAGAANTCGTCTGATTCTTTGAGAGTAATAACATTAGATGTCATTACCTCGCCTATCTGCACATCTTCTGATAAATTTTGTAGATTCTTAAGTTTATCGGCAGCAATTAATTTGACAAGATCGCTGGCAGTAAATATGCCTAATAAAGAAGGTTTTGAATTATGCTTTTGTTCTTCCTCAACAGGTATATTTTTTACTACTAAAACACTTGTGGCTTTTTCTTGGTTTAATAATATTGATTGCTCGACCTGCTCATTTTCAGATGTATTCACATTGGGCAAAGCAGAACTATTATGTAACTTACTCATTAGTTTTAGTACATTTACCAGAGGAGTTTCTGGAGTCACTGTTAAGGGATGACGGTCAATAGCTTGTTGTAGAGGTGATGAATACATACTAGATTGAGCAATCATAATTATATTTCCTAATTTTCTTAGCTAAGAGTCACTTACCAATGGATAATGGATAATTAATCAATCCTACTTTATTCCCTCTCCTGTTCAATGGATAATTGATATAAGAAGAGAGTTTTTATGATCTACTCTCCATTATCCATTGTTAAAGAGATAATTATCCATTCTTCAATTATCCATTATCAATTAATGAAAATATCATCTAGATTTTTTTAGGTAAATTTAGAATTTCGGCCTTGGTGATGCGTGGCTATGATTTTTCTACAAACCTAGAAACCGGGTTTGTATTAGATGCCGATACATACTGACACCTGTCTCGAACAAACCCGGTTTCTTAGCAACATCCTCTAGATTTCATAGCTCAGTTCACCAACACCAGAATTTCTTATCTTTAGCAGTTGTATGACAATAGTAGTTATTACCTAAAATTAAAAATTAATGTAAATTATAGCACAAAATTCATTTTTTATCAATATTTGTAAGTGATAAAATTATAGATTGTATTGTTCAATCAAAACCACCATTATCAAAAAAATCTATGAACTTGGGAATTAAATTAAGATACCAGTATCTTAATTATTTTACATTAGCCTTACTTCTGCTAGTAACTGCCTGTGGAGGTGGAGAGAAAAAAACAGAACCTATTGAGACTCCCTCAGCTACAGTAACTCCAGAAGAAGAAGAGATAAGAAGCTATGTTCTAGTTGATGGTTCAAGTACCATTTTTCCCATCTCCGATACAATGGCTCAAAATTTTATGCAGGATAATCCTGATATTCAGGTAATTGTAGGCATATCTAGTTCTGGTTCTGGACTGAAAAAGTTCTGTATTGGGGACACGGATATATCAAATGCTTCCCGTCCCATTAAAAAGTCTGAGATCGATCTGTGTCGGGCAAACGGAATAGAATTTGTGGAAATTCCCATTGCCTTTGATGCTATTTCTATTATTGCCAATCAGTACAATGACTGGTCAGACTGTCTAACTATAGAAGAATTAAAAAAAGTTTGGCAACCTGATGATGCTGATAAAATTACCAACTGGAAGCAAATTCGTGATAATTTTCCCGAAGAACCCCTGCGTCTTTATGCCCCTGACACTGACTCTGGTACTTATGATTACTTCACTGATGCTGTTGTTGGAGCAGCAGGTAAAAGCCGAAAGGACTTCAAGGCTAGCGAGGATGATAATATAATTATTCAAGGCATCCAATCTGACTGGGGTAGTTTGGGCTTCCTCAGTCTTGCCTACTATGAAAATAATAAGGATATTTTGAAGTTAATCGCTATTGACAATGGAAGTGGTCAATGTATTGAACCAAGTCAGGAGGCGATCGCTAATGGTACTTATACTCCTCTATCTCGTCCATTATTCTTATATGTGAATAAAAATTCCCTAGAAACAATGCCTCCTGTTAAAGCTTTTGTTGATTACCAAATAGATGTTACTAACAAGGAGGTAATTTCTGAAGTGGGTTATGTCCCAATCTCAGGAATTATACAAGTAAAAGTAAAGAAGCGTCTTGAAGAACTCACTACTGGGTCAGTTTTTGAAGGAGAATCTGCCGTTGGTGCTAAACT
This sequence comes from Hydrocoleum sp. CS-953, assembly GCF_002260545.1. Lineage (GTDB taxonomy): Bacteria > Cyanobacteriota > Cyanobacteriia > Cyanobacteriales > Microcoleaceae > Trichodesmium. The sequence continues at coordinate 4,799 of NZ_LGSU01000829.1, forward strand.
TACTGATAAATATTTGTCCGAAAAAGAAAGAAAGCAGATGGGTGGCAGTTAAACAGGGGAGTAGGGAAGTGTGGGGAGTAGGGGAGTAGGGGAGTAGGGG
>NZ_LGSU01000083.1 GCF_002260545.1 Hydrocoleum sp. CS-953
ATTTTCCGGAGATGTCTAGTGATTATCAGAACATGATATTACCTATTCCCCTACAACCAAAATTTATTTTCATAACCAAAAATTGAACCTATATCTCATTAGATTTGACAGTATTTTAATAATCAATAAAATTCTTATTCGCTGTATTAAAAAAAAGGTAATTTTAAAGTAAATGTACTGCCTTGATTGGGTACACTTTCAACAGTAATATTACCTTGATGAAGTTGAGCAATCGCTAATGCAATAGACAAACCTAATCCCGAACCTCCTGTCTGACGAGAGCGATCGCTATTTACACGATAAAATCGGTCAAAAATTCGTTTTTGTTCTGTTTCGGGAATACCAATACCTGTATCTTTGACATGAATTAAAGCAGAATTAAGATGAACTTCTAAAATTATTTTTACCTCACCCTCTGGAGGTGTATAGTTAATAGCATTAACAACTAAATTGGAAACTAAACGATATAGTTGTTCCATATTTCCTATCACTTTCACAGATTGCGAAACCCTAATTTCAGATACAAGTTTGACTTTTGTAGCAACTGCCAAAAATCCAAATTCTTCCGCGATGTCATTAACTAAATCATTCAAAAAAATAGGTTCTTGTGTTCTAGGAAATTTCTCCATCCCACTATCCATGCGACAAAGTATCAACAAATCTGCCACCATTTGAGATAAACGTTGATTTTGTCGCCCCATTATTTATAGAGTTTCCTTAGCTTCTGTCTCAGTTAGTTTTGGCAACATTAAAGTAGATTCAATAGTCGCGCGAATAGCAGCTAAAGGCGTTCGTAACTCGTGAGCAGCATCCGCCGTAAATTGCTGAATTTGCCGATAAGATTGGTAAATAGGGCGCATTGCTTTGCCAGATAACCACCAACTAGCACCAGCGATCGATAAAATTCCTATTGGCAAACCCAAAAGTAAAATATAAGTAACTGTTTTGATATATTCATCAAAATCTTGCAAACTCCTTCCCACCAGAAGGTATCCCCACTCCAAGTCATCCTGAGTATGCAGCATTAAAGAAATTTGTCGATAACGTTTACCATTGACAGTAATAGTTTGTAGCTGTGGTGTGTTTTGAGTTAGTTGCAGTCCTTTTACTCCTAACCCCCCTACTGCTATTAAATTGTGGGAGCGATCAAGTAAGCGCAAATAATAATTTGCTGTTTCAGGAACTCCTGTCTGCGGTTCAGTAAAATTGCAGGAGGTTTCGACTAAACAAAAATTAGGTAAGATGCGAGTTGCTGCAATAGTTATCTGTGCAGGTTGTTCAAGAACAGTTTTTAAACTGTTGTGTATTGTTGTTGCCACTGACTTAAGTTCTCTGTCAATGGTAATTCGGTGAGCGTGGAGAATAGCTTCATAAAATCCTAAACTGCATAAACTCAGGATAACTCCCATTACCATGACATACCAACCAGCTAGGGAAAGGCGGGTTTGTTGAAATAGCTTGTTTTGGTGCATTTTTGAGTGACATACTGCTATGGGCGAGTTAAAAGTCATATCATGTCCGCTGGTATCGGAGAGTGAACCAAAGGCTAAATATCTACAGGAACTTTAGGTTTTTTCGGGGTGATTAACTGTTGAATAAAAATTGTAGAAAGTAGTTGCTAGCGTGTAGAAAAATGTTTTAATATTAAACAGGTAACTAAAGCTATTGAAATATTTAAAGGTGAATGAGACTTGTTGACAGACATATTATTAACCGAACACATAACTTTTGGGCTTGGTGTGATGACTTAGCCTTTAAGTCAAAAAACTTGTATAATTTGGCTAATTATTATTGTCGTCAGCATTTTTTCAAGTGCTCAAAAAGTCTGGATTTAACTAAACTGTACCACGCCACAAAAGATAGCGATGCCGTAATTAGCATTACCAACTAAAGTATCAAAACAAATAATCAAATGCTTGGTTGCGACTTGGCGTGGTTATTTTCAGGCCATCAAAGAGTGGTCAAAACATCCAGGGAAGTTTTTAGGTAAACCCAAAATACCAAAGTATAAAAATAAAACTCAAGGTAGGAATGTAGTTATA
>NZ_LGSU01000830.1 GCF_002260545.1 Hydrocoleum sp. CS-953
ATCGAACACTTCTACTTCAAATAGGAGATTGCTGGAGAGACCCACCTCAATTAGTCTGGCTAGAGACTACTTCAAATATCTTAATAACTTTTGCTTTTTATTCAATCGCAGCTTTAATTATCTATTTTCTCCATAAGCGAAAGGATATAGAAAAAAATTGGATAATTCCTACCCTAGCAATTTGCATCTTATCCTATGCTACAACCCATCTAATAAAAACTTGGAGTTTGTCGTATCCCAGTGATTTACTTTCAGTTTTTCTTCCAGTTGTTACTGCCATTATTTCCATATCAATTTTCACCATAATAGTATCATTAACTCCCACAGCATTAACTATACCTACTCCAAATCAATTAGAGTTAGTAAATGCTGAATTAGTATCAGAAATTAAACGCCGAAAACAAGCAGAAAAATCAGTTCAGAGCCTAAATTGGTTGTTAGAAAAACGAGTTGAAAATGATACTGCAAGTCTCACTTGCTTGAACAATAAATTGCGTCAAGCTCTCAAAAAACAACTGCAAGTTAAGGAACAACTACAACTGAGTCAGTTTGCCATAGAACGTTCTGCTGATGCAGTTTTCTGGATAGCTAAAGATGGAAAGCTAATATATGTCAATGATGCAGCTTGTCATTCTTTAGGATATTCTCCAGAAGAATTGCTCTCAATGACGATCCATGACATCAACTCAGATTTTCCCAAGAATTCATGGTCTCTGCATTGGAATTTATTAAAAAAATGCGGTCACCTAAAAATAGAAGCTTATCATTTCAATAAACGTAAGGATAAATTTCCAGTAGAAATCACTCTTAATCATTTAGAATGCAAAGGTAAAGAATATCAATGTGTATTTGCACGAGATATTAGCGATCGCAAAAAAGTTGAAATTTCTCTGCGCAAGTCAGAAGCAAGAGAAAGGAATAAAGCTGAACAACTAGAAACGGCACTCCAAGAATTGAGACAAACTCAAGCTCAGTTAATTCACACAGAAAAAATGTCTAGTTTAGGTCAGTTGGTAGCAGGTATTGCCCATGAAATTAATAATCCAATTAGTTTTATCTATGGCAATATTAGCTATAGCAATCAATATATTAAAGACCTACTAGAATTGATTAATATTTATCAACAACATTATCCAACTCCTGATGCAGAAATTGAATCTCACATAGAAGAAATAGAGCTAGATTTTGTCAAGGAAGATTTGCCAAAAATTATGTCTTCAATGCAGAGTGGAGCTGAACGTATTCGTTCCATAGTTTTGTCTTTGCGTAATTTTGCTAGATTAGATGAATCAGAAAAAAAATTAGTAAATATTCACGATGGAATTAACAGTACATTACTAATTTTAAAAAATCGATTAAATCTAGTGACAGGATTAGGAACAGGGGTAAAATCAGAGGATATTCAAGTTATTAAAAATTACGAAGATTTACCATTAGTTGAGTGTTATCCAGGACAATTAAATCAGGTATTTATGAATGTTTTGAATAACGCGATAGATGCTTTAGAAATTTCGCTTTTATCCAATAGTTGGATATCTCAAAAGAAACAGCTAAGTCATACAGTTTTAGATATGAAAAAGCAGTCTAATCCTCAGAGCCAAACAACTTTAAAAATCAATTCAAAAATTACCAACAACAATCGGCAAAGTTCTCAAGAAAATTTAGTATCTTCTGGGAAATATTTGGTTGTAAATAGTAATGAAAACTCCAACAAAATACTTGATTTAGTCAAACAAAAAAATCAGGAAAAACTCAAAAAACCGACGATTTCAATTAGTACAGAAATTGTAGAGAATAACTTGATATGTATTCGGATTGCTGACAATGGATTAGGTATGAATGAGCAAATATCTAAACAAATTTTCGATCCATTTTTTACTACTAAACCTGTAGGTAAAGGCACAGGTTTAGGATTAGCAATTAGTTATAAGATTATTGTCGAAAAACATGGAGGAAATATTCAGTGTAATCCTGTATTAGGAGAGGGGTGTGAATTTGTAATTCAGATTCCAGTCAAGCTGAAAAAACAGGAAAAAGTGACATCTTTTAATAAAGCTAGTTGAAGAAAGTGTTAAGTTTTCAGTAGTAGGTGACAGATTTTAGGTGGGATATAGAATACCAGTTATAATTAAATCCGGTTATAAAACCCACTTAAAATCAGGTGATGCCAGAGTCCAAATAATAAGTATTCAACCGTACAATATCTTAGTATTGTCTCAAGTAAAACAGCAGATAGAGACGTTCACAATATATGAATTTTCGGNATATAGAATACCAGTTATAATTAAATCCGGTTATAAAACCCACTTAAAATCAGGTGATGCCAGAGTCCAAATAATAAGTATTCAACCGTACAATATCTTAGTATTGTCTCAAGTAAAACAGCAGATAGAGACGTTCACAATATATGAATATTCAGTAAAGATTCAGAGAATATTTGTTGGTTTTATCAAGATTTGATGAAATAAATTATTAATTTCTTGACAGAAATACTGTTGTTCAGCAATATTACTAATAGATTAATTAATTGGGTGTATAACTACTATCAGATAAATCGTTTTGTGGTGCAATCTAAGAGGAGAAACTATCAGTATGTTTTCTACTTTTTTATTGAATACTTTCTACCAGTTGAACAAATTTAGCTTCAATTCATTTTTTCAGAAAAAAAAGAGGAAAACCCACAATTGGAAGGCAACTTTGAAAAAAAGAACTGTAGGTATAATTTAGTTGGGATTAGAAACCGAAACTCAACTCCCTTTACCACCGTCAAACTCCGAACTCCACAGCCAGGTCTAATTCCAAAAACTGTTAGGAATAGTTCAGTTAATATTTTTGTAGGGATGTTCTATGGAATATCCCTAAGTTATTTATTTTTGCCTATTCCTTATTATTAAGTATTTAAGCAGAATCCCAGTTTGATATTACATTATGTCCGGATAATACAATTTTGATAAATTTTTGCTACAAATAGCTAGGGGACTTTTTTAGGAGTCAGGAGTCAGGAGTCAGGAGTCGTATGGGAATGCCTTTAATACCATGTTTTAGATCGGAATGAATAAATTTGAGACTATTTTTTATTTTGTAATTGTCTTTTTTGTCAAATCAACATTTACCGTAAAACCTTTTAATAGGTGTTATATCATGTCCAGTTGAACAGTTATAAATAAATAACTACCGAGGAGTCAGGAGTCAGGAGTCAGGAGGGAAGACAGAATAACAGGAGAAGAAGGAGCAAGTTTTTTTATAACTAATTATCCGGATATGATATTATTATTCGTAACATTCTTTTTTCAAAATGGTATAACCACCTATCCTGTGAAAGGGAGGGAGGGAAAGGAAAGAATATTTCCCCTCTCTCGTTTTAGAAAGCAATTAGGGAAAAAGTATTAATATATTCTAAAACTTAGCCACATTACAGAGTTCCTTCCTGTTTTTCAGTCAAATTACAGATATATTAACTAATTGGGTGCATAACATAACTACCATTCAGATAAATCATTTTATTGTGCAACCCAAAAGGAGACTCTGTAAAGTATGCTTGCTAAGTTTTTGTTGAATACTTTCTACCAATTGAACAAATTTAACTTCAATTCATTTTTGCCTGAAAAAATGAGTAAAATTCAAAATTGGGTGGTTATTGTGAAAAAAATAACTGTAGTCATCATTTCGTTGGGAGCAGAAACTGAAACTCAACTCCCCTTACCACAGTCAAATTCCAAACTCCATAGTTAAGTCTAATAAAAAAAACTGTTAGCAATAGTTCAGTTAATATTNACCAATTGAACAAATTTAACTTCAATTCATTTTTGCCTGAAAAAATGAGTAAAATTCAAAATTGGGTGGTTATTGTGAAAAAAATAACTGTAGTCATCATTTCGTTGGGAGCAGAAACTGAAACTCAACTCCCCTTACCACAGTCAAATTCCAAACTCCATAGTTAAGTCTAATAAAAAAAACTGTTAGCAATAGTTCAGTTAATATTTTTGTAGGGATGTTCTATGGAATATCCCTAAGTTATTTATTTTTGCCTATTCCCTATTATTTATTAAGTATTTGAGCCGAATCCCGATTTGATATTACATCATGTCCGGATAATTAGTGATAAAAAACCTTTTCCTTTTGCCTTCTTTACTCCAAAGTCTAAGTATTCAACGGTACATAATATTTGACGCTTTCCTTAACTTTTAGTAAGGAAAGCGTCAAAATAAAAAAAGTAGTTTGATATTACTTATTTAATTATTTCATTGATACGCTAATGATTTTTTAGTAGAGTTTCCACAAGAATTATATCTTGGACAACAAGTAGCAAATCCATTTTCTCCCCATTCTTTACTTTCCCCTGGTTTCAGGTTTACTCTGTCATCTTTGAGTTTTCTATCAAATTTTATAGTAACTTCATAATCACAATTGTTTTTCACTATCTGTCCTGGATATTTTGATTGTTCATAAACACAAGAAGGTAGATATACTCTATCTTTTTTACCACATTTATCAGCCAAACTTTGAGGAGTATTAACGAATCCTATTATCCCCAAAATACAAACAAAACAAACGATTGACTTTAGAAGTCGATTAAAGATTTTCATTATCTTTACAAGAAAAACAACAAAAAATATTTGACTAAGTATTGATAAATTAGTCATTATAAGTAGTCTGACATAAATAAACAACACTATGTTAAATTCCTTAACATAGTGTTGTTTACTCATTTCTCAAAGGTTTTTAGGGAATTTACCAAGCTTTATAAAGTCTCAAAAACCTATGTCTGACTACTGAGGAAGAAGTGTATACTATTTTTCGGCTAGTTTTTTTTCCAGTTCTTTAGCTATTGCCAAAGCGCGATTTTTAGTTTCAATCAGGGCAAAGTTGCAAAATTGCGCTCCCGTACAGGAAACTATA
>NZ_LGSU01000831.1 GCF_002260545.1 Hydrocoleum sp. CS-953
CACAGGTAAAAAAGCTAGTAGTTTTATATTTAGTTTATCAACCATAAAAGAAGTTAAAGTTATAAATCTCATATTGTCATTGCGAGGCGGATACTAACAAGTTAACTCCGAGGAGAAAGCCAGAAGTTAGCTGAAGCAATATCACATTATGTGAAAATAGATTGCCACGGGAGGTAATGATTAAATCAACTAAAATATCTACTTTCCCATCCCCCCTCGCAATGACAAAATTCGGTCATTTTGCCAGATATCATCTTACACTTCCTTCTAACTTTCCGGTGCAGAATATCCTTGAATATTTTCTGGTTTAAACTGATATAAAGTCCGAGTTGCTAAACGAGTCAAAGCTTCCGAACCTTTCACAACAACTAAATATTTACCTGCTTTCAGACGATTACGATAAGGTAAAGCATCACCACCACCAATAACCAAACCCACTCCACCACCAACAAAAGTTCCACCCATTGCACCAGAAATAGCACCCAATATTCCCCCAATAAAATGATTGCCAAATTCCCCTGCCCAAGCAAAAGTATTCAAACCAGTAATCAAACTAAAAGTAGTACCAGCAGCAAAACCAAAAGGTACAAGCCAAATTACCATCCGCATTGCTTGTTTGCGGGCCTGTTCATTAGGATCTATCAGGCCATATTCATCGGCAGTTTGATAACCCCGGCCCAATATCGCAGAAAGATTTTAGATTGCTTTTATTAANCACCCAATATTCCCCCAATAAAATGATTGCCAAATTCCCCTGCCCAAGCAAAAGTATTCAAACCAGTAATCAAACTAAAAGTAGTACCAGCAGCAAAACCAAAAGGTACAAGCCAAATTACCATCCGCATTGCTTGTTTGCGGGCCTGTTCATTAGGATCTATCAGGCCATATTCATCGGCAGTTTGATAACCCCGGCCCAATATCGCCACTTGTTTCATAGGCAAACCTTCTTTTTCTAAAGCAGAATAGGCAGCCTCAGCTTCAATACGGTCTGATAATACAGCGACAAGATAATTCATAGAAGTTAATAAAAGCAATCTAAAATCTTTCTGACAATCAATTAAATTATAGGCCCATGCTGGTACTCTAAAGGGTAAAGTTGTTATTTAAGGCACAAAAAAATCAAGCTGAAGCAAAAGTTTCAGTCAGAAAAACAATCAAATAACCTAAATTATTCAATTAACTACTATGCCAAAAGTTCTTGTATCAGACTCAATAGATAAAAGTGGAATAGATATTCTTTCCCAAGTAGCTCAGGTAGATGTAAAAACAGGTCTGCCTGCAGAAGAATTGGCAAAAATCATACCAGAATATGATGCTTTAATGATTCGCTCTGGTACTAAAGTTACTAAAGAAATCATAGAAGCTGCAACACAACTAAAAATTATTGGTCGCGCTGGAGTAGGGGTAGATAATGTAGATATACCAGAAGCAACTCGTAAAGGTATTGTGGTAGTTAACTCACCAGAAGGAAATACCATTGCAGCAGCAGAACACGCCCTGGCCATGATGATGTCTATGTCGCGCCACGTTGCAGAGGCTAACCAATCAATTATCGATGGTAAATGGGACCGTAAAAAGTTTATGGGGGTAGAGGTCTACAAAAAAACTCTCGGTGTTGTTGGTTTGGGTAAAATTGGCTCCCATGTAGCTAAGGTGGCGAAAGCTATGGGTATGAAAATTTTGGCCTACGATCCATTTATTTCTGCAGAAAGGGCAGAACAGTTGGGTTGTACTTTGGTAGATATGGAACTATTAGTCCAAGAGTCTGATTATATTACTCTCCACATACCCAAAACTGACGAAACTTATCATTCTATTAATGCTGAAACTTTTGCCAAAATGAAGCCTACAGCTCGGATTATTAATTGTGCTAGAGGTGGAATTATTGATGAAGTTGCTTTAGCTGAAGCTTTAAAAGAAGGAAAAATTGCTGGAGCTGCTTTAGATGTTTATGAAAATGAACCTCTAGAAGCTGAGTCTCCACTACGAGAGTTGGGGCAAAAAATTGTCTTGACTCCTCACTTGGGTGCTTCTACTGCTGAAGCTCAAGTGAATGTGGCAATAGATGTGGCTGAACAAATTCGAGATGTATTGTTAGGGTTGCCTGCTAGATCGGCAGTGAATATTCCTGGTATGTATCCTGATACATTGAAAAAACTTAAGCCCTATTTGTTATTGGCCGAAACTCTTGGTAATTTGGTCAGTCAGTTAGCAGGTGGACGTATTGATTTTCTCAATGTTCGTCTTGAAGGAGATTTGGCCACTGTGGATAGTAAACCTGTAGTAATAGCGGCCTTGAAGGGTTTACTTTCCCAAGCTTTGCGAGAGCGCGTCAATTATGTTAACGCTTCTATTGAAGCTAAGGAAAGAGGTATTCGAGTAGTTGAAACTAAAGATGATTCGATACGGGATTATACTGGTTCGTTGCAGTTGGAAGCAAAGGGTTCTCTAGGAGACCATATTGTTCGTGGTGCTTTACTCGGAGGAGATGAGATTCGGATTACTAATATTGATGGTTTCCCCATTAATGTCCCTCCTAGTCCATATATGTTATTGACTCTCCACCGAGATTTGCCTGGAATTATTGGTAAAATAGGTTCACTTCTAGGTAGTTTTAATGTCAATATTGCCAGTATGCAGGTGGGTCGTAAAATTGTTCGGGGTGATGCGGTGATGGTATTAAGTGTTGATGACCCATTGCCAGAAGCAATATTAACTGAAATTCTCAAAGAAGAAGGAATTAGAAATGCTTATACGGTTGCTCTGTAGAATTTAGAATTAAACCTCATTGAAATCTAGAATTTAGAATTTAAAATGTAGAATTAAAGGTAAATTTACCAATTCAGAACTCTGAATTATATAGAGGTAAATTTACTAATTCAGAATTCTAAATTCTATTTGAGCAATTCTGAATTATGTAGAGGTAAATTTACCAATTCAGAATCCTAAATTCTGAATTCTAAATCCTAAATTCTAAATTTTAAATTCTATTTTTATGGCATATAACTGGTGGGAAATTAGAGTCTTATCTAACCAAAGTCTGGAGGAGGTAATTTTCTGGCGTCTGGATAGTTTTGGTTGCCGGGGGACGGCGAGTCAGGTTAAAGGTAATGATTGTTTGGTATTGGCTTATTTACCAGAAGACCAAACTCAACTGTTGGACTTATCCGCTCTGGCTTTAAATCTGCGTCAAGATGCTCTATGTATGAATTTACCAGCTCCAGTGATGGATTGGAATTTAATTGAGGAAGAAGATTGGGCAAGTAGTTGGAAGCAATATTGGCAACCTCAAGAAATTGGCGATCGCTTTCTGATTCATCCTGCTTGGTTAGCTTTACCAGATAAGTCAGATAGAATTATTCTCCGTTTAGATCCAGGAGCTGCTTTTGGTACTGGTACTCATCCTACTACAGAATTATGTTTGGAGTCGCTAGAAATGCGCTTGGGTTTGGAACCTAATCCTGAAGCAGTAATTGCTGATATTGGTTGTGGTAGTGGTATTTTGTCTATTGGATCGGCATTATTAGGAGTACGTCAAATTTATGCTGTAGATATTGATCCTTTGGCAATTAGATCGACTATTAATAATGGAAAATTAAATCAAATAGAGCAGGAAAAATTAATTGTTGAACAGGGAGATATTGAGGATTTAATTAAATTAGTTCCTGAACCTGTAGATGGTATAGTTTGTAATATTTTAGCTGAGGTTATTATTGATATAATTCCGCGTCTCGAAGCGATCGCTAAACCGACAAGTTGGGGAATTATGAGTGGTATTTTATTAGAACAAGCTAAATCAATTGCTGATACTTTAGAACAGAATGGTTGGGTTGTAGCTACTCTTTGGAAGCGAGAAGAGTGGTGTTGTTTTAATATTCGGCGGTCTTAAATAATTAGGGAATAGGGAGTAGGGAGTAGGGGAGTGGGGGAGTAGGGAGAAGGCTTTATACTTAAGGTAAAAATTCAATTATTAAATAATAAATATACTCAATATAGTCCCATGAGACCTTTTTGATAATTACCGAAAAATTCAGGTATAAAGCCTCTCGATTCATTGATAAAAAAGAAAAAAAATCCTTTTAGCCAATCCTCTTCTTTTGTATTTCCTTCTATTTCAAGATAAAAAAAGTGCTAGGATATTTCCTANAAAATTATTAATCCCTTTCCTACAAAAGAATTAATTCCGGGAAATACCCGCAAACTTCCTAATAAAACTAGCAAAATTTCTATCAAAGCAACAATTGAACCATAATGCTTTGGGTCCCAATAAGAAATAGGGCTAATAAATCTATAATTACTAAAAGGGAAAAAGTGTCTGTGAGCATCATCATTATGTACTGGCAAATCTAGTAGAGAATGCAGGATTAAACTAATACAAATTACCTGCATAATTTGCCAACCAAAGTAGTAAGAAATTAGCAATCCAATTATAGCCAAAGGAATAGAATGAAAGATGGCAACAAGATTTTGGATTAATGGTTGATAATATGCTTCTGACCAAATTTTTGCCTCTGGTAAACGAGCAATAAATTTTGCCCAAAAGTAGAAAATAAAGATAGGAATATCAGGTAAAATTCCACCTATTACAATAGCAAGATTAGCTTGTGGTAGTAGAGGTTTAGTCAGAAGTGCGAGATTAATAATGGCATGACTTGGTGTATTCATTAGATTAAAATTTTCAAGGTTATATTATGTTCTTTGAAGTTAATAATATAAAATCCGTAATTTTTCTGGGTAAACCCAGTTTTTGCTGATTTATACTTTGTTAAATAGTTAGCTTAACTTACCATTACCTATTTCACTATTTTCCTAAATCTAATAATTTTCTATTTTAACTAATTTTTTGATTCATTTATGATGAGTTTCTATTTTGCCATTCAGATAAAGCTACATCAACTAAAG
>NZ_LGSU01000832.1 GCF_002260545.1 Hydrocoleum sp. CS-953
GCTCACTGCTATATATATTTATAATTCTATCTATACTTCAATCTCCCCATCTATATAATACCAATTTCATAAAATATTTCTACAGTCACGACACACTTCACTGGGAACACTTAACTGGGAACAGGGCAAAAAAACATAAATATTAAAGAGGAAAAAAGGTTTGATTTCTATAATTTATGGAATCTCTATTTTTTTATTGTAGGAATAAATCAAAAATTCAGATGTAACTGCCTTTTTTGAAAATGGTATAATAAGTATTCACATGGATTTGATATGACTTCGTGACAAGGAAGAAAAAATGGTAGATATTAAGAGCTATTTAGAAGTAAATGTGCCTTTTAATTTTCTGGCGTTTGTGCTTCTTTGTCTTACCGAAAAAATTAAGGTATAAAGCCTTTTATTTCAAGAGAAAAAAGAAAAAAATCCTTTTAGCCAATTCTCTTCTTTATAAGAGAGTGTTTGTAAAGTAAAGATTAAGAGGTTTAGAGTGCTTAATTTTCGGTGGGTGGGGTGCGGAAAGTTAAATTTTGGTTCCAGTTCATAATTATTGCCGCCTCACCCTCCCCACCCTACGCCTGGATTTAATATTCCTTTTACAAACAGTCTCTAAGAAGAGGTAATAATTAATAATTAATAATTAATTATTAATTGTTAAACCTACTCCCTATAGTTATGAATTATTCTCAGCCTCCTCGTAATCCTCAAACTCTCTTGGGTAGTATTACCCAGGTGGTGAAAACTATTCATGCTAGTGTCAACTTTTCTCGACTAGCACTGAGACCTAATGCTAAAGTACCTGAAATATGGATAGAGGAAGCAGAAACTACTCCAACCAAAAAATATTCTCTTCTGGGCGATCGCTATTTACTCGGACGCTCCTCCCAAGCTTGTGATATTGTCATTCGTAATCCTCTAATTAGCAAAATTCATCTGTCTATCTCAAGAAACCCAAATGGAGCTAACGCCCCTTACATAATAAAAGATGAAAACTCTGCTAATGGTATCTACAATGGGAAAAAACAGATTTCTAGTCTGGCTTTACGTCATGGCGATATCTTAACTTTAGGACCACCTGCATTAGCTGATACTGTTAAAGTTCGTTATATCCATCCTCCTGCATGGTACATTCAAGTCCTTCGTTATGGTTTCTTTGGCATTTCAGGATTCACTGCTTTAGTCAGTTTAATCATTCTACTTGAATGGACCAAATTTCAGGTAGACCCCCTACCCAACCCAATTACTGGCCCAGTAGTCATCTATGCTCGTGATGGACAAACACCTCTACGTCCAGCTTATAGAAATTCCCATTATGAATTAGGACGCATCTCTAAATTTTCTAAATATTTACCAGATGCAGTAATTGCTTCTGAGGATAGTCGCTTTTATTGGCATATCGGCGTAGACCCCATCGGAATTTTAAGAGCAATATTGACAAATTTACGTTCGGATGGTATACGCGAGGGAGGTAGTACAGTTACCCAGCAGTTAGCAAGGAGTATATTTCGAGATTATGTAGGTACAGAAGATTCTGCTGGTCGGAAATTACGAGAGGCAATAGTAGCTCTCAAGATAGAAGCTTTTTATAGTAAAGAAGATTTATTATTAGCCTATCTAAATAAAGTTTATTTAGGATTAGATTTATATGGATTTGAAGACGCTGCAAGATTTTATTTTGGAAAAAGTGCAACAGATTTAACTTTATCAGAAGCAGCAACATTAGTAGGAATTTTACCCGCACCTAATAGTTTTAATCCAGTACAAAATTATCAAAAAGCTATACAACAAAGAGATGGGGTTCTTTATCGAATGCTTACTTTAGGTATGATTAACCAACAAGAAGCAGATAGAGCTAGGCGATCGCGTGTAGAAATTAATCCGAAAGCTATAGAAATTATCCAAAGTACAATAGCACCCTATTATTATAGTTATGTATTTAGTGAACTAGAAGATTTATTAGGAGAAGACTTAGCTAGAGAAGGAAATTTTGTTGTTCAAACAGCTTTAAACCCTGAAATTCAAACTCATGCAGAAACAACTTTGCAAGATACCATTAATAATACTGGTTCTTATGCTAACTTCTCTCAAGGTGCTATAGTCACAATAGATTCTAGGAATGGAGAAGTCATCGCTCTGACTGGAGGTGCAGATTACCAAAAAAGTCAGTTCAACCGGGCGACTCAAGCACAACGTCAACCAGGTTCTACTTTTAAAGTCTTTGCTTATGCTGCTGCTATAGAAAGAGGGATACCACCAACAAAATTATATTCTTGTAATTCCCTAAGATGGATGGGTGTGAGTTACGACGGTTGTCAACGCCGTAACGGGAATACAAATATGTATACTGGTCTTGCACTTTCTGAAAATGTAGTAGCTTTGCGAGTCGCTCGACAGGTAGGTTTAGATAGAGTGGTAAGAATGGCAAGGCGTTTAGGAATTAAGTCTAAGTTAAATGCTGTACCTGGGTTGATTTTAGGTCAAAGTGAAGTTAATGTCTTAGAAATGACAGGTGCTTATGGAGTATTTGCTAATCGTGGAGTAGGGAATAAACCCCATACTATTAGGAAAATTATAGATAGTAGTGATTGTGGCGATCGCAATAATATTTACACTTGTCGCTGCATTTATTCCTATAACCCAGACCCAAATTGTGAAAACCCTCAAGGAGATATTCAAGCTAACAAACCTATTCTGCAACCTTATATAGCAGACAGAATGACTCAAATGCTCCAAGGAGTTGTGCAATTTGGTACAGGTGGTAGTGCTAATCTAGGATTAGGAGAAGCGGGTAAAACTGGTACAACTAATAGAGCAGTAGATTTATGGTTTATTGGATATATTCCTAACCAAAGTATGGTTACAGGAATTTGGCTAGGAAATGATGATAACTCTCCTACTTATGGCAGCAGTGGACAAGCTGCCCAGTTATGGGGAAATTATATGCAAAAGGTTGTAGGGAATTAATGAAGTCAGAAGTTGTTTTTATAATGAGTATTTTGAGCAACTCTAACTAAGTTAGAAGTAATACCATGTCCGGATAATTAGTTATGAAAACACTTCTTTCTCCTGACTTCTCCCTAATTATTGTGATACACTTATTTATTTCCCTGAATATTTATCCACAGACAACAATAAACCATGTCCGTTGTCCTCTCCTAAATACCACAGTAACTTGAGAGTGGTAAGGTCGAAATGTGCTGCTAACTTCGACATCACTTCCAGAGACAGTGGGAAGCGATCGTTAAACACCCGATAAAAAAAGACAAATTCTCCCCCAGGTGCTAATACTCGTCCTATCTGCTCGATCGCCCGAAACACTAGATCATCATTCCTTAAGATTCCTATTTCGTAGGAATCTGCTTCCATCTGGCGATCGATCGAACGACTGGGAAACGACATAAAAACTAAATCATATGATTGGTCTTTTTCTTCCACACATAAATCTTGTACCTTCACCTCATCTTGTTCTCGAATTAGAAGATTATTTTTTAGTGGCATAATATTGGGATGAAGGTCGGAAAACACCACTTTATTACTGTCTTTAAAAAGGCAACACAAACCAATAACTCCACAACCACATCCGAGATCGAGTACCCTTTTGCCCTTGGCATCAATTATTTTGTTTAAAATACCGCTCATAAAAGCTTGAGCGGCTATACCACCATAGGGGTTAAAAACTCCTTTAGGAACTAGAACATCAAAAATTGGTTGATCTTGAAATAAAATAGTAATTTCTCGGTCTTTTGATGAAAGTTCTTCGTGAAATTTTAGATAATCTTTTCGGTCGTATTTCAGTGCTTGTTCCTCTTTGAAAAGAATTTTAACATCTTCTTGTCGAATCATTTTTACTTCCTTTAATTAGATTAAATTATAGCACTTTTCAGATTGATAAACCACATAGTCACAAACAAAACCTTATAGAGACATTTCAATGGAATGTCCCTACTGTGGTCTACCCAAATGAAAACTGCTGTATTAAATTGGGTTTTGGTGAATTAAGGTATGATATCAAATCCGGTAGCATTGGTGTAATTAGATAAGGAGTCAGGAGTAGTAGGGGCAAATGGCCATTCGCCCGTACAGGAGGGGCGGAGGGAAGAGAATTTAGAAAGATTTGGCAATGACTGAAGATGGAACATTTTTTTATATCGAATTAAGCGGATTTGATATGATTTTAGAAAATAGCGATCGCTGTGAATATCTATAGAAGCTATTTGGTATCTCCAGAAAAGAGGGAGTAGGGAATAGGGAATAGGGATTAGGGGGGAAAGAATTGATGTATATACTAGGATACCGGAGCATGATTTTTGATTATTGTTTATGTCTATAATGTATCAATACCACAGATGTTGATTTTTGAGGAGTGGAATTCTCTGTGAGAATTAGGCTAGCTAGAGAAATTGTTCATTAATGGATAATTACCTGGTGGTTAAAACCGTAAGGGAATTGAATATAAGGAAATATCCTAGCACTTTTTTTCCCCTTGTAGAGCGACAGCTCGCGGCGCAGCCAAGGGGAGGCTAATAAAACGGAATGTGGGATATAAGGAAATATCCTAACACTTTTTTTCCCCTTGTAGAGCGACAGCTCGCGGCGCAGCCAAGGGGAGACTAATAAAGCTGAATTATTTAATTAATAATTATTAATTATAAAACTTACGCAGAGACGCTATATATAGCGCTCAAAACTATTACGGAATAGTTTTTTAACTCTATACATAGTACCTTTGCGTAAGTCCTGAATTATTCGGTAAAAAATACTCCCAATACCTCCAATACTACATCTCCCTAAACTTTCCTCTCTCCCCACACCCTTACAGGGGTAGGTTTTTAACTTCCCTGGCGGGAAGTCCCGCGCTCTCCCGGAGGGGAGCGTCGGGATGAAAGCCAGGGCCAAGATTTGGATACCTTC
>NZ_LGSU01000833.1 GCF_002260545.1 Hydrocoleum sp. CS-953
AAGTATATATATGTGGTACGATAAAAATGTATGGAAATTCAGGATTGATGGCAAGAGCCAATACCTCGATCGAATTAAGGAGTCAGAAGTTCAGAATAAAATAATTGTTTATAGTCTTTATTTCTGTAACTACCATGTGGATAACCTGAATGTATTCTTTGATAATTTATAATGAATCATATATGGTCTTTTTTGCACCTTAGTTGTTCATACTTTACTTGAGGAAATTAAAGTTAATATCCTAATCTAAAGGTTTTCTGAGAACAGAGTCTTTAGAAAGTTGCAGAAGTCAGTTTCTTAACAAAATATTACCTTATGTATGGTAGAAATGAGGTAAATATTATGCCAAATTTGACAATAATTATACATCTCAAAAATCCCCTAACTGTAACAGTCTTATAGGTAAGAGAAAACTGAGTAATAAAAACATAAATGTAGAAACTGTCATGATGAGACGGCAAGAGATGTGGCAGTCACAAAAGTAATAAAGAATAGAGGATTAATCGGAGTATAAAATACCTTTGAAGAAACAGCTTCGGTAAATTTTTTGTAGAGGGTTAGACAAAGAGAATTTGTTTCACCTATTTAATTCCTGGCTTTAGCGAAAGCAGAATCTCCTGTTAAATTCCTTCGTTCCTGTCAATAAGTCTTTGATTTAAACCACCAGTTTCATTTCAGTTATCAGTTATTAATACCTCTGGCTGAAACCGGAGGCAAGAAAATCCGAAATTTCCTTTTTTATCCCCTTAAAACGAGAGGCTTAATACCTGATTTCTTATTCAATAAAATAATAACTATATCAATCAACAATCACAATCAGAGAAAATATATGCTAACTTATCAACGCAAACCTGTAAGTCTATCATTAATATCAACAGACTTGCCAATTTGGTCTATGGTTGAAACTGCAGCCACTCTTTATCACAAAGATAGAGACCAATTCCATATATTACTCCATGAACCCGCAATTAGAGGCAGAGAAGCATCCTCCATCGAGGAATTACCCATATTGCCAGATGTTCCCAAACCAAGACTTTTGTGGCTAGAGGTTTCTCCCTCTAGAATCATTATGACCATGCAAGGAAATGGTAAATATTGTTACCGCCATGTGTGGGAAAGAGGAGTATATGGCATCTGTCGTTATTGGCTTCAAGACGATTCATTAAATTTACATTATCAGTTGCGAATGCGTAACTTTACCCGTAATTTATTTGTTGAGGGAAGACCAATTCCAGATTATCTGCGCCTAGAATATGAACTATGGTCTCAACAGTTACGCATGGGACATTATGTACTAGAGTTAGAAATTCATCACTAAATAGGGCTTGCTGAATAAGTCTTTGAGTAGAGGGGAGGAGTCAGGAGTCAGGAGTAGTAGGGGCGATTCGCCAATCGCCCGTACAGGAGGAATAGGAATTATAAAGTAGATAGTCAGAAAAATAGTCCCTTAATTTTTCTGCCTCGCGTTACCCTATTTTAGGCTCAGTTTTTCACATATAGCAGTCGAAGCAAAGAGCGCGGATATTTCTAAATACTGTTAGCGGAGCTTTTCCCTATACGAAAAATCCTTTGACAGTTTACTATTCCCTATTCCCTCTCTTGGTGCGCGTTCCCTCTCTTGGTCAGCATTCCGCAAGCGAGCTGTCGGCGACGCGGGGTCGCACCGCTATTCCTGATTCACGCTTCGCGTAGTGCTATATATTACAGCGCTTTTCAGATGGATAAACTACATCGTCATAACCAAAACCCTGTAGGGGCGAATGGCCATTCGCCCCTACTGTGGTCTACTGAAATGAAAACCGCTGTAACTGAAAAGCTGGTACTTTTTCCCGACCTATAATAGCTCAAACCGTTATATGTCAATGCTTTTATATTTAATCAGCAAACCCTAAATACTTTACTTTAGCTTTATCAAGGCTAATTTTATCTAAGCAATTAGTGTGGTAATCAATTATCTTGGCAGTAAGTAATCAGCTTTTCTAGAGAGATGTCTTGATTTACCGCAACTTTATTTGCTTGTTCCCCAGCTTGGGTGACTTGAGTTTTGGCCTGATTGAATTTTTTTCTACCTTCCAATGAAGCTTCTACTTGTGTGCTAGTTTGAAGACCTAGACTCATATTAATGAAAGCTTGAGAAAGTTCTTTAAAGGTTTGAGAGAAGTCGTTTTGAAATTGCTGGAGATTTTCATCCTTAAGTTCTAGAGCTTCTAACTCCCGAGCAATTTCTTCTAATTCTTCTCCAAGTTTATTGGTTGTTGTAGCATCATAAGAACTCTTAGAATTAATAAGAGTATTACCTTTGTTAATAGTAGAAATCAATTGATTACACTGGACAACTCTACTAGGGCCACAACCAGCGCTCAATAAACAGGCTACAATAATGCCACAAATAATTTTTAATTTACGAAACATCTTTTAAAATTGTGCAAAATCGATCTAGGAGGTATACCTAACAAGCAAAAAAATCTGGCTCAAAAATAGTAAATA
Source organism: Hydrocoleum sp. CS-953 (assembly GCF_002260545.1). Lineage (GTDB taxonomy): Bacteria > Cyanobacteriota > Cyanobacteriia > Cyanobacteriales > Microcoleaceae > Trichodesmium. The sequence continues at coordinate 2,488 of NZ_LGSU01000833.1, forward strand.
TGTCCAAAACACCCAAAAACCTTGATATTAACTCTACAAATAATTTTCCCATTTTAATTTCTCTTGGATTGGGATTGCTAATGCTAAGTTTATCCTGGCGCTTATTCGCGATTATTGTTATTGGTTCTGGACTTACTTGGACCTTGAGGCGTTATCGGGAACAACAGAAACACCAACAAGATTGCTTGAATTCTCTATTCTATAAGTTAATTCAGGAAAATCAGGGACATATTACAGCTTTAGACTTAGCCATGAACTCTCAACTATCAGGAAAAGTTGTCCAAGAGTTTCTTGATCAAAGAGCCAAAGAATTTGGTGCTGAGTTAGAAATTACAGAGCAAGGTGGTTTATTATACTATTTTCCTACTGCTGTGTCTCTAGTTGCTGGTCAAGCAAAAGAGGAATTTGAATTATCTACGGATAAAATTTTAGGATATAATAATAGATTAGGCTCAGAAGAAATTATTGAAAAAGTTTCAAATCCTTGGAATTCACCACAGTATTCCCAGGTAAATTGTAGCCTCAAATTTGAGCCTAAAAATAACCAATTGGATGGGACAAATAAAGAAGTTTCTATATTTCTGACACAGAAAGAATTAGCAACTCGACTAAATGTTCATGCCAGCACTATTAGTAAACGGAAAACAAAACCTGATTTTAGTCAGTGGAGTAGTCAAAAAGATCCAGAATCAATTTCATGGAAATATTTAAAAGAGCAAGGAAGATTTTTACCGAAAAATTAAGTTATAAAACCTCTCTATTGATGGAGGCGTTGGTGAAGCGCGTATATGATATTAATCTTAATTATTTAGGAGTCAGGAGTCAGAAGTCAGGAGGACAGAAAGAAGAGGAAAGAGTAGTAGAAGGAGAAAGTTTTTTGTTCGCGCTCTTATCTGGATAGGATATCATACCTTTATTCACCAACGCCAAAAATCCTTTTAGCTAATCTTCTTCTTGATAAGAAGAGGTAATTATTAATTGTTAATTATTAATTATTAATTATTGAACTATAGCCTCAAAATCATAAAATATCCTCTAAATTATTATTTGTATTAGTTGTTGAGTCTAGAATCCAATCAATTATGTCCTTCCATACTATTAGAGTAGTAGCTCGTATAGTTGCCTTACCAGATCAAGTAGAAGTAGTTAAGTCAATTTTAATTAGTATAGTATTACCTACTCGCCAAGAAAAAGGTTGTATTAAATACGAATTATTACAAAATAATGCCGATCCCACAGATTTTACTTTTGTTGAGGAATGGGAGAGTGAAAGTCTATTAGAAAAACATTTGGCCTCAAGTCATATTGAAGCAGCATCATTAAAACTAAAAGACTTACTGACAGTCCCACCAGATATTCGTCGTTATCATTTAATATCTTGACAATATAACAAATTTGTGTTATAGAGAAGTAGCACAATTAAAAGCAAAGAAGAGTAATGTCTTGAGAAAAGATTCTAACATTTAACGAAAAAACATAGGAAAAAACTTAAAAATCTTAATTAAACATTACAATAAGAAAAAAATCGTAGGTTAAGTGTAATGATGCCCCGAATACTCGTCATTGATGATGATCCTGCGATCGCAGAACTCGTTGCCGTAAACTTAGAAATGGCTGGCTATGAAGTTAGTCAAGCAGAAGATGGTATAAAAGGGCAAGCCCTAGCTTTGCAACTATTACCAGACCTGATAGTGTTAGATTTAATGCTACCAAAGGTAGATGGGTTTACAGTATGTCAACGTCTGCGTCGTGATGAACGAACAGCCGATATTCCGGTACTGATGCTAACTGCTTTAGGTCAAACCCAAAATAAAGTAGAAGGCTTCAATGCTGGTGCAGATGATTATCTAACAAAGCCATTTGAAGTTGAAGAACTTTTGGCACGAGTGCGTGCTTTACTGCGACGCACAGATCGAATTCCCCAAGCAGCTAAACATAGTGAAATACTCAGCTATGGCCCTCTGACCCTGGTTCCCGAAAGGTTTGAGGCTATTTGGTTTGAGCAAACAGTTAAACTAACTCATTTAGAATTTGAGTTACTCCATTGTTTGTTACAACGCCATGGCCAGACAGTATCTCCTAGTGAAATTCTTAAGGAAGTCTGGGGTTATGATCCAGACGATGATATTGAGACAATCCGAGTCCATATTAGACATCTGAGAACGAAGATGGAACCAGATCCTCGTCATCCTCGGTATATTAAAACGGTATACGGTGCTGGTTACTGTTTAGAGTTACCTAGTAATGGGTCCAGTGCTAATAATGTGGAAACAGCTAATTGGGCGAAACCAAATCAGGATAGGGTTAGAGAGCCTTAAAATAATTTCCGGTTGAAAAGTCATAATTAGGTAAATAAAATTGAGCTAAAGATATTGATTAAATATCCTATAAAACTTCTAATTACGATCGCTCAACCGGAAATATAC
>NZ_LGSU01000834.1 GCF_002260545.1 Hydrocoleum sp. CS-953
ATCGTAATATAAAATTAATCACAATCAATCAAGATATCTTTAACAATGTAAATAAGAACTTAGATAATTTTGAAAATGAGATAAATTTGATTAAAACAAATGATGAAAAAAAACAGAAAGATATTTTGGAGGAAATATCTAGGATCAAGGGAGAAGTAGAAGTCTTCAAAAAAAATTTTAATGGTTCTATTTTAGCAGCCGTATTAAAACTATCAGTTTTGTTCGATGATTTAGATAATAAAAATAGGATTGATTTATATGAAAATTTATTGATTGATTCACTATGTCAATCAAGCCGTTATCAATTATTTTGCTCAGAAGACCAACAAAACCCTATATCTCGATTCAACTGGATTAAAAGACAGAAATGGGAAGAATTTGAAAACGAATTGCAATATATAGTTCTACTCTCAAATTTACAGGCTGTTCCAGCACAAAAAGAGAGGATAACAAAGCAGCTAAACTTAGTAAAGCAACATATAGATATAGCAAAAGATAAATTAATTTTCTACAATTCTCTAGACTTTACCACGGGTTTGTTTGCTTGGCCACTAGCATTAGTTAGTGGAATACTTTTTGTTTTTCTAAGTAAAGATGGATTTCAAGAAATATTTGAGAAAAAAACTTCTGGTGCTCAACGTCCTGCAACTTTATTTATAGTTAATAGCTTTTGGTTGATTTTGGTTACTCAAGTTCCTCTTTTATTTCAGTTCAATCTGAGTCATAAATATCATCTGGTAACACTTATTAAAGCTGTAAAGATTGAAAATATAATTCTAAGCTACATTGCAACTAATGGCTATTCAGATAAGACTTTCATCAACAAAAACAGTCAAGATAAAGCAGCAAATCCAACTGAAAAAAATAGCATCTTCATTATTGAAATAGATCAAAAATTACTTGAATTAATTTCAAGATTTGACCCCGGAATTAACTCTGGACTTTTACCTGACACAAGTCAATACCTTTTACGGTTTGGTATCGAGAGGCAAGACTCAATACCCTCTGAACAAGAGCAAATACAAGAGACTCAAGAACCTTCTTCTTCAGACAGTCAAACAGGTGGCGATCAGAAAGAAGGCCCGAGGCAAGACTCAATACCCTCTAAACAAGAGCAAATACAAGAGACTCAAGAACCTTCTTCTTCAGACTTTCAATCAGGTGGCGATTAGAAAGAAGGCTTACGGAACCAAGCCAATTAGGGTTTGCTGAAAAAGTCTTATGGGTAAGGGTAGGAGTCAGGAGTCAGGAGTCAGGAGAAATGGAGAATGAGCGAGGAAGCACGAGGAAGAATCAGCCCTTGATTTTTTTGCCTTATGCAGCCTAAAATCCTAACTTTTTCAACTTTTTAGACTGAAAACCTTGCACTTTTTCAGGAGTTCNCAGGAGTCAGGAGAAATGGAGAATGAGCGAGGAAGCACGAGGAAGAATCAGCCCTTGATTTTTTTGCCTTATGCAGCCTAAAATCCTAACTTTTTCAACTTTTTAGACTGAAAACCTTGCACTTTTTCAGGAGTTCAAAAGGCTACAACCTTTATCTGTCGATGCTTTTATATTTATTCAGCAGAGCAATAATTAATTGTTAGTACACAAATATTTGGTAACTTTACATTGTGGTCCTGAGCAATTGGCATCTTTTTCTGCACTACCTAAAGAGATGCCAGAACCAAAATAATATTTTGAATTATCAACAACTAGGACTAGACAGCTATTTCTAACCCATCTCGTCTTACAATCATCTTGAGCACAATTTCTTCTGGCTTCTTGTACAGCGCTCTCTCTTGAAGCCTGATTATTTGAAATGCCGTTTCTTCCTGTTTCTGGTGAATAAGATATCGCACCATATCCTGCCCAGGCTTTTTCTTGATGGGAAACAACAACTGAAGTTCCAATTATAAAAGCCATCAAGGAGTATTTGATTAGTTTTGTTGGTTTGAGCAGCATATTCATATTTAACCTCCTAAATTTACTCTTATTATTTCTATCTCAACCTTGAATATAAATTCTGGTTAGAACTGAAAGTTTTCTTTATTAATAAGTAAGTAGACGAGAATAAACCTAACTATTTAAGATTCAGGAATCATCAATCTTAAGATTGCTTCCTTCCAGTACGTTCAGACATAGTAAAATTTAATTACGCCTGGCTAGTTATACAAAACTGTTTAAATATTGGTCGATTCAGCCAAACTTCTATGACTTAATAAAGCAGAGGTAATAATGGGCGACCTTTATGATTGAGTATTTATTAACACCTCAGAGAAAACTGTTCTTAATTATCAATATATCGTATCAGGATTAGAGAATGTGGAGAACTTTAGGCAGTTAAAAAAATTTTTTTCTAATTTAAGCAAAACATTAGTCAAAAACAAGATTTAATCAGACTTGTATGTATTTTTTTCCATCCATAACTCCTACCTAACTTCCTGAAAATCCTGAAAAATTTCCTATCTTTAGTTTCAAGCTTTTCCAGCAGATAAGCAGTATTAAGAGAATGAAAATATAACCCAAGATTAAAGTAGCGTATTGGCTTAAGATTCGATATGTTCGGTGGGTTCGGCGGATTCTAGGTGATAACTGTCTAACGCCGCCCCTGAGCTGACACACTTTAAATAGCAATAGTAGGGACGGGTTCCACCTTAAATTAACGAGTTTAAGCATCAGATTAAATAAACCCGCCCGAAAATCTAACACACAAAATTAGATGTTTCCGTCTACCACAAGTTTTTTACAATAATCCATTCAAGATATCTTGAAAAAGAAATGGGGAGGTGAAGGTAAAATGACTTTCAAAAATCAAACTTAATAGCGATCGCTCAACATAGGCTCTACTAATTGAATTAGATTTTTAGATTGTTTATTCAAATCAAAGCAACCTAATTTGCTCAAAGATTATGACAAATTATTTCACGAGCTTGCGTTATTTCAGAGATTTGGTATCATATCCTGTACATAAGGTATTGTGCCAATGTTGTATGTAAATCTAAAAAAGACTCCTATCCAGAAGGCTATAACCTTGTATTCACGTTAATCTCATCTCAAATTTGCCAATTTTCAGAATAATTAGACAACCTCAAAAAAACAAAATTCAGACAGCTATAGATACTTAAGTAATTCTAGCCATTGACAAAATAGTACATAGATGTAACTAAGAAGCTAATCTGATATTGAATTTAGTAGAGCCTGTTTAAACTGAGCTGAACTCTTAAAGTAAATCTCAGGTGTATCAGTTAATCCTAAATCAATAACCTCTGCTAAATTTTTTGGAATAGAAACATCTCTTTCTCGAATAGGTACAGCATTTGTTTGTAAAACCACTAAAAATGGGTCTCTCTCCAAAAAATCACGAGGGTATGCTCCTGTTAACATATAGTAGAGAGTCGCTGCCATTGCCCAAACATCCATTTCAGGTTTCATATAGTTAAAACTAATCACCTGTTGACGGGGAACAAAAACAGGTAATCCTAAAGTTAGACCGCTCATAGTTTGACCACTCAAACCAGCTATATCAAAAGCTTTTGCCAAGCCATAATTAGCCATTTTTGCCACAGAAGCACCTCTGACATTACCCAACACAATATTATGTGGTTTTAAATCCCTGTGAACTAAACCTCGTCCCTGACTAAAATTACTATCAGCTTCTTTCAGATAAGGAACTTCAACATTATGAGCATATTCTAGACCATCTAACACCTGAAGAATAATTTGTAGAGCCTGTTCAACTGATAATTTACCTCCCTCTCGCTGCATTAAATCCACTACAGTACNCCTCTGACATTACCCAACACAATATTATGTGGTTTTAAATCCCTGTGAACTAAACCTCGTCCCTGACTAAAATTACTATCAGCTTCTTTCAGATAAGGAACTTCAACATTATGAGCATATTCTAGACCATCTAACACCTGAAGAATAATTTGTAGAGCCTGTTCAACTGATAATTTACCTCCCTCTCGCTGCATTAAATCCACTACAGTACCGCCATGACAATATTCCAAAGTAAGGAAAAAAGTACCATTAAAATAACTATAATCTTGAAATTTAACTATATGAGGATGATCTAAAGCTTTAGTATTTTCTACCTCCTGAAGAAACATTTCTCTAGCACGTTGACTAACCCTTACTTGAGGCAGCATTATTTTCAGCACTAATAACTCCCCAGTATCCTCATTTAAAATTAAATAATCTTGACTACATTCTCCACTGCTAAGTTGTTTAATAATAGTATATTCCTCTAAAGCTTTGAGATTCGGCTCTCCTTCATTAGCTATTTGTTGCAGATTTTTGACAATTTCTTGTTGGTTAAATTGAGCAGTTGTGGCACCATCAGAAACTTTTGATTCAGCAATAGTCTCATCATCATCCTCAGTACCTAAGTCGTTGAGAAAATCACTTCTATCACCTTCTCTAGTGCCTAAGATACTAACTTTTATCACAGTAGGACCAATTTGAATTTCATCACCCTCACTTAAGTCATATTCTGGAAAATTTAGATGGGCAGCTTGCAGGGGGGTTTGATTTGCTGGACGCTGCCCGATTTTTTGGCCATTGATATAAGTACCATTTTTACTACCAAAGTCACGCACACGGATGTCAGGAGGATTAATATCCAATAAACAGTGGTATCGGGAAATAGTGCGATGAGCTTGATCGTTAGGTAGTTGAGGGTAACAGTCATGGGAACGACCAATAACACAGGTAGTACGTTCTTCAAAGATGAACTGCTGACCTTTGATAGTGCCTTCGGTAATTGTGAGGATAATTTTTGCTGACATCTTTCATTAATTGATAATGGATAATGAATAATGGATAATAGACCTCTCCAGAAAATAAACTTGCTCTTTATTTAAGATCAGCTAGATTTGTAAAATTCACTTTCCTAAATCATTTTTCGTATCTTTTTCGTAAGAATAAATTCCCTGTTCC
>NZ_LGSU01000835.1 GCF_002260545.1 Hydrocoleum sp. CS-953
AGTAAGGGATATCGGGAGATGGGGTGTATTAGATATCTACCCAAATCCCATCATCAAATCAATTCTTACCCATTTTTTCTCAATTACTTCTCCAGATTACCTATTTTCTGGAGATACGCTTAGGGGTTCTATATATATCTACCTCTCTTCTGACTACTGACTTAGTTCTCCAAAGTTCCTAGTTGTTCCCCCGGCATCTTTTTCAGGAGAAGGCTATTCACAAAACGCCTAGGCACAAAAAAATGAACCTAGCCCAACTTGGATATTTTTGAGGGCAAAAATTAGGTGAAAGCTCTACAGGGTTTGGGAAAATAGCTCAAGAGCCTTAAAATGCCTCAAATCTACATAGATAAATAAATAAACAGGCTAATTTAGAGATCAAAGCTTTACTATGTAATCATTTGATGCTATTTTTATAGTGTTTTTTGCTAAAGTCCTAAGAATAGATATTAGATTATTTTAGAGAACATCTCCAAGAATTTGCACTAATTCTGCTTAGGTACTTTATTTTTCTTAAGAGTTTTGATATTATAGGAAATATGAGGGCAGCGATGCTCATTCTAAAGCTTTTTGAACTGTAGAGGAGATTGACAACTCTTGATAAAAGTAGTTGTTGACTATGCCCCATACAAAGGCTAGGGAGTTTTTTAAGTGATTGCTATATCATCACGTCCACGTCAAATAGGTCAAAATTGGGTGACAATTAGCTTCGCTTCTACCCTCTATTTGTGTCCGATCCTCGATCTGCTACTTGCGGATGTTCCTAAACACTGGCATCCAGAACTGCGATTAGGATTACAAGAGGCGTTAGTAAATGCGACAAAGCATGGGAATAATTTAGACCCCACTAAAACAGTTTTAGTCCGTTTTTCAATTGTCAAAGACCACTACTGGTGGGTGATATCAGATCAAGGTCCTGGTTTTAAACCACCTTGTAGACCTAACCAAAATAACCAAAAAATTGCAAATGATGATCCGGAAAACTACACAGATTGTGACGATCAAAAAGAATGTGGTCGAGGAATATACATTATCTACCAAGTTTTCGATTATATTGAATGGAATTCCAAGGGCACAGAGTTAATGCTATGCAAAAAGGTAAGGAATAACTCTAGATTGCCCTTGGTACGATGAATACTTAAATTAAACTAATTAATTCTTCTGAGAACCATGAGTTGGACATGGAGGTGCTGATATTGATCGATCTAACCACCTAATTGCTTGGTTTAGGCGTGTGATCGCTTCAGTAGGTTGACCCTGAATCAGAAAAACCAAAGCAGCTACAGTTAGCTCTAATGCACGAACTTGGCGATTAGATTTGAGTCGATGCCAGTCTCTTTCTGGTATAGCAAGTCTTTCGGCTAAAGCTTGGGCTAGTTCTAGTGTGGTATATTCTTCTAAATTTCTATGATTAGAAGTCTCTACTTTGTTAACTATAGTTGCAGGAGTTGAGTTAGACTTGAGCATATCTACCTAGATAATGTTTTCCAGTGAACTTACTATACTTAAGTATGCCAGCATGAATCCTTCTCCAGAAGATTCTCCCAAAAAATTAAATGATGAGTTTTCAAATTATGTCCCAGTTAATCAGGAATTAGAAGTTTCAGAGATGGATCTGGCACAAGAATTGGCAGAGGTAGAACTTAACCTTGCTGCCGTAAAAGAACGTTATTCTCAAATTCAGTATTACCAGAAGCGCAAAGCACAACTCCAGCATCGTTTAGAAGAAGTGCGACCCGAAGTACGTCGCCAAAAAACTCACAAATTGCGAGAAGAGTTACAACAGATACAGACAGAATTGGAAACAATAGAGTTAAATCTAGAAAGCAGTTTATTTGATTGGGGCAGCATAAAAGAACCATTCTGGCAAGCTGTGAGATTTGGAGGTTTAGGAATTGCCATAGGTTGGTTGTTAAAATCCTGTGTTAGTTGAGGTTACCTTTTTTGTCTGGAAATTTCTGTTGTGATAGATTAAAGTATCTTTAATCCCTTTACGAATTCAACCATTATAGCGATTTGACTTAATGTTGATTGCTAAAGCTTAAAAAGCATACACTATCCTAGACAAATATATATAAAATATTAAAGATATGAAACAATTAGAAATTTGCCGAAAGATTAGGATTCAGTTGAAAAATAACGATAGAGTTGGGATAACACTGGAAAGTTAAAAGCCCAAACTAAAAGTTCCAATCATTTCTACTAAAGAGAATAATATTTAGCTGTAGCAAGAAGATTAAAATATCATCCGGGTAAACGAAAAGTTGTGCTATATTTGATCGTATTCTAACCATATCTTAACCGAACATTTTTGTAGGATTGTCTTGCAGTGAAAGGTTTAAACTGAGTATCTACAAACTGTACTGGATAATAGGTTTCAATCCACAAATGAGCTCCACAAGGTAAAGGTTTATAAGGTTTATAAACTATACGACACGGACCATGTATTTCCATTTGATAACCCATATCATTATGATTTGTCTGCTTTAAGGTGATTACTGGTATTAACTGATCGGGAGTCATTTGAGGATCGTTTTTAATTCGGTCGCTATTATCTCGAATTTTGTGTTGATTAACATGAATCTTGGTTGGATTCTTTCGTCGCCTTTTACACCATAAACCTTCGGGACCTCTAGTACCTGGTATTACAATAGGCATTTTCATTTTGCCATAGAGAGGAATTTGCCAAAATCCTTTGTTTTTGTAAGCCCCTTTAATTCTACCTTGAGAAAGTAGAACTCTAACTCGTTGACAACAAATACCTAATAAAAAAGCTGCTTCTCTAGTTCCTATATAAGTCATTTATACTATAGCGCTATAGTTTTAAATATAGAATTAATCATAAGTACATATAAAAAATTATAACTCTCAGTTCAAGAAATTATGTAGCAAGTGTTACATAATTTCTTGAACTCCTATAACCTATACAAATTAGGTTAAGTGAAATAAATTTAGCAAAAATATATGTGTTTCTGACCTACCTAAAAAGTAATAAAGTAATGTGTAATTAATTTTCCACAAATTAAGACTATATTGAATCAATTACGAGATATACTTTCTCAAAGTATGGATAGGATTAAATAAATGACTAAGCAACGAATTGCAGAAATATTAAGAAGCGGTAAACCTGATACCAAAGTAACAATTCAAGGATGGGTACGCACTAAGCGAGAGTTNATATTGAATCAATTACGAGATATACTTTCTCAAAGTATGGATAGGATTAAATAAATGACTAAGCAACGAATTGCAGAAATATTAAGAAGCGGTAAACCTGATACCAAAGTAACAATTCAAGGATGGGTACGCACTAAGCGAGAGTTGAAAGAGTTTGCTTTTGTAGAAGTTAATGATGGTTCATGTTTAGCTAACCTACAGGTGGTATTAAATCCGGATATACAAAATTATCAGGAAAGTTTGCAGCAGATAAATACAGGTGCTTCGGTGGAAGTGACTGGTATTTTAGTGGAGTCGCCAGCAAAGGGGCAAAGAATTGAACTTAAGGCAGAAAGTATTATTGCTTATGGTGATGCTGACCCTCAAACTTATCCTTTGCAGAAAAAACGTCACTCTTTTGAATTTCTCCGCACTATTGCACATTTGCGAGGACGAACTAATACTTATGGAGCAGTTTTTCGGGTGAGAAATGCTTGTGCTAATACCATTCATCAATTTTTTCAAGAACGAGGTTTTTTGTGGGTTCATACTCCTATTATTACTGCTAGTGATTGTGAGGGTGCGGGGGAAATGTTTACTGTTACAAATTTTGATTTAAAGAAAGTTCCTCTGACAGAAAAACAAGATGTTGATTTTAGTCAAGACTTTTTTGGAAAGCAGTCTTTTCTAACAGTAAGTGGGCAGTTAGAAGCGGAAATTATGGCAACTGCTTTTAGTAATGTTTATACGTTCGGTCCGACTTTTCGAGCCGAAAATTCTAATACTTCTCGACATTTAGCTGAGTTTTGGATGATTGAACCGGAGATGGCTTTTTGCGATTTGGAAGGGGATATGGATTTGGCTGAGGAATTTTTGAAACATATTTTTAAGTCTGTTTTGGAAAGTTGCCCGGAGGATATGGAATTTTTTAATAAACGGATTGATAAGACTGTTTTGGAAACGGCGGATACGATTATTAATAATAGTTTTGAAAGGATTAGTTATACTGAGGCAGTTTCTTTGTTGGAAAAGACGGATAAAAAGTTTGAGTATCCGGTAGAATGGGGTTTAGATTTACAGTCGGAACATGAACGTTATTTGTGTGAGGAGTTGTTTAAAAAACCTGTAATGGTGACTGATTATCCGGCAAAAATTAAGGCTTTTTATATGCGGTTGAATGATGATGGTAAGACAGTTAGGGCAATGGATGTTTTAGTGCCGAAAGTAGGAGAAATTATTGGTGGTTCTCAGAGAGAAGAACGTTTGGATGTTTTGGAGAGGCGGATAGATGAACAGGAGATGAATAAGGAGGAATTATGGTGGTATTTGGATTTGCGTAGATATGGTACTGTGCCTCATGCGGGGTTTGGTTTGGGATTTGAAAGAGTGGTGCAGTTTATGACAGGAATGGGGAATATTCGAGATGTAATTCCTTTTCCCAGGGCGCCTTTAACTGTCGATTTTTAAAGTTATAGTACTAGGGAATAGGGAATAGGGAATAGGGAATAGGGAATAGGGAACAGCATACTTTTAAAGGAGTTTCAACATTTAGAAATATCTTAACCTTAATGCCTAGCTCTAGATATCAAATATGCTTTTTTTTGAGGGTTATGAGAAACCGGGTTTATGGAAAGTAAATGTTAGTATGGTGGGGTATTTAATAAACCTTTTCGGAACGTTTTTTACAAAGATTATCCTGCAAATAAATTGCAGAAAAGTAGTAACTTCTATGGGTTAGAGAAACCTTGTAAAAAAGCAGATGCAATATTAA
>NZ_LGSU01000836.1 GCF_002260545.1 Hydrocoleum sp. CS-953
TCACCAGTGCTACCAAGGGATATAGTAGGACGAGTAGTAGTTGTTTGAGTTCCAGCAAGCATAATTTTCTCCTTGTTTTTTGAATTGAGCAGGACTTGGGCATTAACTCTATATATAGAGTATTAATTGGTAAATATTCCAAATAAGCTACTATATTTAGTGCTGTTGTGTAAGTCCTGCTCTATATTTTTATCATCTCCTAGTTTTTGGGGAAGTGGGAAAATGTGCATGAGTTATCACAATTAACTTTTTATTGTGGGTGGACGTGAATTTTCTTACACATTAGTTATCACAATTAACTTTTTATTGTGGGTGGACGTGAATTTTCTTACACATTGATGAGCAGTTAGGGGTCACATTCTGCCATAACAATAGTTTTGTGAGGAGATATGGTTTAATATTTGAACTTTCACCTATTTAAAAAGAATCAATCCTTTAATTCGACTTTACCTGGTGCAAATTTTCTAGACTCGAAAAACTTGAATGGAAAAGGTTTAAAAGTTATCATTGCTAATGATGCTAACCTTGAGGGGCAAGCAAAGAATGTTGCCAATACAATAGTCAAACGGTCAGAAATTCTAGGTGTTATTGGTCATTGGGCCAGTGAGATGACGATGGCAACTGTAGATATATATAACCCCTGAAGGGATCTATTTAAAATTATAGATTGATAGTAGGGGAGTAGGGGAGTGGGGGTAGGGACGTTGCATAAGGGCGTCCGTATGGGAGTGTGGAGAGATGGGGAGATGGGGAGATGGGGTGTATTAGATATTTCCCACTCATCCAATCATCAAATCAATTATTACCCATTTTTTATCAATTCATTCTCCCTCCAACCTATTTTTTGGAGATACTGTTAGGGCTTCTATATAACCGAAATCAATTAGTATCAGTTTCTCCTGGTGCGAGTACATCTGAACTCACACAAAATCGTCGAGAATTTTTCTTCCGAATTAGTACAGCTTACAGCAGTTTTCATTTCAGTAAACCACAGTAGGGGCGAACGGCCGTTAGCTACGCACAACTTTCCTATCGGAATGCTCCGCAAACGTTAACGCCCCTACAGGGTTTTGGTTATGACGATGTGGTTTATAAATCTGAAAAGGGCTGTATGATGCAGCGAAAGTGTTGCTTGAAGGAATTCGGCAACAAACTACTCGTCAGGGAATTCAGAATATCCTGGCAGATGAAAGTTTCAGTATTGATGGGGTAACAGGAAAAATTAAATTTAAACCAGGGACAGGCGATCGCCAAAAACTACCCTTGGAGTTAGTTAAGATTGTTCCTTGTGCGAATAGGATGTTCGGCTTCACATTTATTCCTATGAAGTTTTCAACACCTGAAGATGCAGGGTTGAACTGTTCGATTTATGACTAATATTATTTTATGATAAGCGTATTATATCTAATCCGGTAGCATCTGTATTATTTAGTATTAAAGAGAAGAATCTATATTGTAGGGGCGAATGGCCATTCGCCCCTACGCATTGTATGACAATCAACGAAATTATATTACCCCACTGATAACTGAAATGGCCGATTCTAAAATTTTACACCTAATTAATCGTCTGAGCCAGTAGTAGACTGTTTCATCTTAAATGATGCAATAGATGTAGGTTGGGTTGTTTGCGTTAGCATTGCGCAGCATGGGACGAAACCAAACAACAATCTTTCTCCCCTACTCCCCTACTCCCCTACTCCCTAATGCACTATTTTAGGTGAAACAGTCCAGTAGGGTGTGTTAGCGAAGCGTAACGCACCGAAAGATTTAGGGTAGGGCAGTGCATAAAATGTAACAGACCCGATAAGATCGCTAAAATGGTGCGTTACGACGGATTGTTAAATACCTTTTGCAGTCTAGATTTTAGCCGTCTTTTGATGTCCGCTCTTAGCGGAAACGCACCCTACTGGACTGATAACTCTTTCTTTGATCAAGATTATGACTGATATTAAAATTTTACACCTAATTAATCGCCTCAGTTTCGGACCGACTCCTGGGCAAATTGAAAATATTAAAAATATTGGTTTAGAAATTTATATTCAATCTCAACTACAACCTAATTCTATTCCCTACCCAAAACTATTAATTCAAAAGCTAGAATATCTCGATACATTACCTCTAACTCCCAGTGAAATAATCAGAGAATTACAACAACTTCAACAACAGGGAAAAGAATTAAAATTAGACCAGAGAGGATTAAATAGAATCAAACGACGTTTTGAACAAAAAATATTTTTACAAGCGACTAAAGGTCGTTTTTTACGAACATTAGAAAGTCCGCGTCATTTAGAAGAAGTGATGGTAGATTTTTGGTACAATCACTTTAATATTTTTGGTCGTCAAGGACTCAATCGGTTATATTTTAGCTCTTATGAACAAAAGGCAATTAGACCTCATGCTTTGGGAAAGTTTAGAGAATTATTAGGAGCTACTGCTCATCATCCAGCGATGTTAATTTATTTAGATAATTGGCAAAGTCGTAGAGGTAAAATCAACGAAAATTATGCTAGAGAATTATTAGAATTACATACTTTAGGTGTGGATGGAAGCTATACTCAAGATGATGTTATTGCTTTAGCAAAAATTTTTACTGGTTGGGGTCTCCCTCCTAATAATAAAAGAGCAGAAGATACAGATGGATTTTATTTTGATGAAAAACGTCACGAACCAGGAGATAAAATTTTTCTCGGACAAACAATTAAAGAAAATGGCATGGCTGAAGGAGAAAATGCTTTAGATATTTTGGCTAGTCATCCTGCCACGGCTAAACATATTAGTTATAAGTTAGCTCAAACTTTTGTTTTAGACCAACCTCCAGAATCTTTAGTTAATGTTTTAGCTAAGAGTTTTTTGGAGAGTGGAGGTAATATTTTTCAGGTACTAAATACTCTCTTCAACAGTTCAGAGTTTTGGCACTCAGAGGTACATAATTCTAAGTTTAAAAATCCTTATCGGTTTGTGGCTTCTGCTATGAGAGCTATTGGTAATGAAGTTGATAATTTTCGACCTATTAATGGGATTTTAGACCAGTTAGGAATGCCTCTTTATGGTTGTGTTACTCCCGACGGTTATAAAAATACAAAAGAAGCTTGGTTAGATTCAGATACAATGATTCGACGTAGTAGTTTAGCTGTGCCTTTGTCTGGTGGTTTATTGGGTAGGGGTCAACCTATTAGTGCGGAAGAATTAATGGCTACTTTAGGTAATAATTTTTCTGCTCAAACTCGTGGAGTAATCGAAAAGAGTTCTGCTGATTTGAGGGCAGCTTTAATCTTTGGTAGTCCTGAATTTATGAAGTATTAAATGTAAATTGTAGGGGCGAATGGCCATTCGCCGTTACAAATGTAGATTTTCAAACTTCTTCCTTCTTCCTTCTTCATAATGATAAAAATTGAGCTTGTTGAACCCATTTTTGAACTAAATCTACAGTAGGACAAAGGTCGCGACGTTGCATAGTTGATACCTGTAATTTGAGTATTTGTTGATGCAATCTCTGGACAGGTATTTGAGATAGTTGAGAAACTGAAGCAATACCAGCATGAAGCAGAAGTCCACAGTATTCACAGCCAATACTAGGAACTCTAGCTAAGTTTGCTAATGCTACCCATTTTTTAACATATTGAGGATGAATTTTTAGTTGACTTGCTAGGATTAATTTTTGTTGGGGACTGTAAGTTATTTCTAATAGTTTTCTAGTGTTGGTAATTCCACTTTCTATTAGTAAAGTTTGGTGTTGTTTGCTTAAACCTGGTAATTTTTCAATTGACCAGTTTTGAGATTTGATTGAGGGAATTTTTGGCAATTTTTTCATGTTTCCTCACTTTGCCTCTTCTTTATGTACAGAGCTTTTCAGGTTGATGAACCACATCTTCATAACCAAAACTCTGTAGGGGCGAATAGCCATTTCCGTTCCGGAATGCTCCGCAAACGCCCCTACTGTTGTCTACTGAAATGAAAACCTCTGTAAGCTAAATCAGGTTAAATTATTCTACAATTTAGTCTAAAAAATTAGGGGTAAACAACTGTTATCTCCTACTTGAATCTTTCTATCTAATTAAAGGAATCTCTAGGGTACTATTTGACTTTTTTTAACACATTAATAATCTCTTCTGGGTCGAGGCGTTTTGTATAATCTGGGTCTACAAAACTATGAATAACTGTACCATCAGTACCAACTACATAAGTAGCAGCTATTGGTAATTCAAAACTTTTATCGCCGTTATAAGCAGGTAGGTCAATACCAAAATTTTGATAAATTGGGCGTAATTCTTCGGGAACCTGAAAGACTAAACCAAATTTTTTAGCAACTTGATTTCCTACATCACTTAATACTTCAAAAGTTAGTTCGTTTTTTTCTGTAGTAGAAAGAGAATTATCTGGAGTTTCTGGAGAAATTGCGATTAATTTTGCTCCTAATTCTGTGATTTCTGGTAGATACTTTTGTAAACCTCTTAATTCCATGTTGCAGTAAGGACACCATCCGCCACGATAGAAGGAAATTACTACAGGATTTTCTGCAAGTAATGATTTTAAATCTACTGCGTTACCTACTGCATTTTGTAAGCTAAATTCAGGAACTTTTTCTCCTATTTTTAAGCTGTTGTTAATAATGCCAGAATCAGATAAGTCAACTACAGCTTTTTGCATTTTTGCCTTTGCATCTTCTGGTAGTTTTGCTTCTATTTCAGTTTGAAGTTGTTGTAAGTTTTCGGTTAAGTTCATAAGTATTTCCTAACTAATTTTAACTTTGTCTTGGACTTTCCTGTAGCAGTACCATTTATATTATTTCCTAGCCAAACCAAATTTGACTTGTAGGGATTTTACAACCTAAATAATTATTAATTATATCAAAAGTCGCCTGGTTAAGAGTAAGATTTTCAACCCAAATTTTGATAAAATCTAGAATCTAAAAAAAATACTGGTAGTCCTGCATTGTAATGGTG
>NZ_LGSU01000837.1 GCF_002260545.1 Hydrocoleum sp. CS-953
TGCAGACTGCGGTCAGTGGTCTTCTGTGAAGCAGGAAGCTAACTCCAAAACCCTCTTGGGTAAGTTTGGGTAAGTTTAGTAAAACGGTTAGCAGATAATGACTTACAAATATCTGTGCCTACTCCTCCTCCTTTACCTGGAGCTCCTCCGCTTCCTCCTGGAATGTCTCCGTTCCTATCAGTACTAGATTCTAAAGAAGGGTCAGCAATCAAACAAGCCGTTTCTTTAGATGATGATTCTACTCTGAGTTTTGATTGGAAGTTTCTTACCAACGATGGAGATAGAAATCCTGCGTCTGAGCTTCCTCCTTTGCCTGGGGCTCCTTCTTTTCCTGACGTTCCTTCAGATCGCGCGATTGTAACTATATATGACGGGACAGATACGGTGATTGAGACTTTTGCCCAAAGTGAAGGTGATTTCCCTGGTCCCCTGACACCAGGTGAATTTGCTAAAAAATCTCAAGGCACATTCTCAAAAGATCTTGCTGCTGGCAATTACACGGTGGGCATAGCAGTTTATGATTTAGATGGAACTGATAAGACCTCAGCTTTACTGATTGATAATGTTGCTGTAGAAAAGTTATCTGTCAAGACTCCTGAACCTGTTAATATTTTAGGGATAATAGCAGTTGCTGGTATTGGTTATTTTACCAAGCGTCGCCGCGATAATTAAACCCCTAGAGCATAATACCTCTTTTTATCTATACAGCCACTTTCATTTAGGTAGACCACAGTAGGGACCTTCCATGGAACGTCCCTACAACGTTTTGGTTGTAACGTGAGGTCATGTAATTGAAAAATTTGACCGAAATATTTTGGTTTAAAGCCTCCCCTTTTAAGGGGATAAGAAATAAAAATTTTCCTGTTCGTCAATCCTCTTCTTTTTAAGGAGAGGTAATTCTCAATTCTCAATTCTCAATCCTCAATTCTTGACTTCTGACTTTTGACTTCTGACTTCAAAAAGCTTAACCTATTAGTAATCTTTTAATTACCTAATTTTTACTTTACTGAGATAAACTCAATGCTGTGTATCAGAAACCAGTATTGTGTTAAGTAAAAATATTTAAACATGGCTCCAACTTCAAGAGCAATTATAGAGACTAATCAGCATCATGTAGACTCTGAACGTCATCTACACTTTTATCAAAAAGGAGAAACAATACCTTTAATGTCCCAAGGTATTTGGCAAATTTGTCAGGGTTTAGTGCGACTCAGTACCGTTTATCCAGTAGGTGAAGAAGGTCTTTTGGGTTGGGCAGGGCCTTCTATGTGCTTTGGCAGTTGTTTTTCTTACTTGCAAACTTATCGGGCAACTGCTTTGTCAGATGTTTGTTTAATGTGCTACACAATGATCGAAATAGAGGCTTCTCCAAAACTAACCCAAGAGTTGTTGCCTCAGTTAGGAAGAAGGTTTCGGCAAACAGAGGCTTTATTAGCGATCGCTGGACAACGACGGGTAGAAGACCGCCTACATCAGCTATTATTTTTGTTAAAGCAAGAATTTGGTCAATGTATGGGTGATGGTACTAGGTTAAATATTCGCTTGACCCATCAAGATATTGCTGCTGCAATTGGTACAACACGAGTAACTGTGACTAGACTATTAGGAAAATTAAAACAGCAGGGGTGGCTGAGTATAGATAAATATCGCCATCTAATCTTGAGAAATGAGAATTTTGCCAACTCATCAGATTTGTTTGGATTTGACAGAAATACTAATCACAAAACTTAATTTGCTATTTCTAGCTAATACAAAAAATGGAATAAATTTATTGCACATAGCGTCGCCGTCGTAAACGACGTTCTTTTAAGATTAAAACTTCTGCCTGATTTTCTTCTCTAGCAACGCGAACTAATAATCCAGCTAAAAGCAAACTACCAATCATTGAACTACCACCATAACTAAATAGTGGTAATGGTAAACCTGTAGTTGGTAGTGCCCCAGTAGCAACACCTATATTAAGTAAAGACTGTCCTACTAAGGCTATCATCACTCCAATTGCTACAAGTTGATGTTCCATGAGTCTAGCTCTAAAGGCAACTTTCAAAGCAAGAATACTGTACATAGCTAATAAGAGAAATAATACTAAGGCCCCTACAAAACCCAACTCCTCAGCATAAACAGAAAATATAAAGTCGCTATAGGGAATAGGAAGAAAATGTAACTTTTGTTGAGATAGTCCAAAACCACGTCCCCAAATATCTCCTGAAGCAACTGCTAATAAACTTTGAACCAACTGATAACCATCACCCATTGCATCTGACCAAGGATTCGTGAAAGAAAGAATCCGCCTCCTTTGATAATCATTAATACTGACACTAATGGTGGCTAAAAGAAATCCAGCTAAAGCGATACCTCCAAGATAAAAGTAAGGTAGTCCAGCAGCAAAGGCAATGAACCATAGAATCATACCACATAAAGCTGTGGTACTCAAGTTAGGTTGTAGGAGAATAGATCCTAGTACCAAAGAAAAAATGGATAACCAAGTTATTCTAACTAACCAACTCACGCGATTCCATTTACTAAACAAATAAGCTGCTTGTAGTACCAGGAAAGGTTTCATTAGTTCAGAGGGTTGAATAATGACTGGGCCTAAAGATATCCAGCGAGTTGCTCCATTAATAGTGGTTCCTACTCCTGGTATTAAGGTTATCAATAATAGAGTAAGTATCAGAATTAAACCTACTTTGGCACTTTGTAATATTCGATACAAGGGGGTATAAACAACTACATTGAATCCTACCATCCCTATTAAAACCCATATTAACTGGCGTTTAAAGAAGTAGAGGCCATCTCCAGATTCTGTTGCAGCACTCGCATAAGAAGCTGAAAATAATACTACTAGACCTATAGATAACCAGAGAAATGTTAACCATCGTAATAATCTAGCTTCTATTGCCCATGTTTGGACTTTCGGGTCAAAAAAGGGTATTAGATAACGTAAATACATAATCTAGGGAATAGGGAATAGGGAATAGGGAATAGGGAGTAGGGAGTAGGAACTCGGATAATTGATTGTATTTTTTATTATTGGAGATTTCTAATAGGAAATAGAGAATAAAAATTTTATTATACCACAGTGAGTTGTTTTAGTCTACTACTATAGGACACAAAACTTTTTTATAAATGCGATCGCAACGTTTTGTTTCGACGCCAGTTGTTAATTGATAACCATTACTTTCATATAATTTAACAGCTTCTTGTAAGACTGTTGCTGTTTCTATCCAAATTTCTTGAAATTGAGATTCAGCAATTCTTTTTTCTAATTCTTTTAATAAGAATTTTCCTAAACCTTGACCTCTAATTTCTGGTAATAGGTACATTTTTCTAATTTCGACTGCTTTATTACCTCGTTCAATTGGATAATATGCAGCAGTTCCTACTATTTTTTCTTGTCGTTCTATTACCCAAAATTCTCCTCCTATATTTTGATAGAATTTTTCTACTTCTAAGACATCTCGATCTGCTCCTTCAGGTTCCCATTTGAGATTATATTCAGCGAGAACATAACCAATAATATTTGCTGCTATTTTACGGTCATTTTGTTGCCAATTTCTAATTAAAAATTCACGATAATATTTTTTCATTTTTAGGGAATAGGAAATACAGTTATCAGTTATCAGTTATCAGTTATCAGTTATCAGTTATCAGTTATCAGTTATCAGTTATTAGTTATTAGTTATTAGTTATCATAGCAATTAGGAATAAGATGTGATAAAAAACTGTAGGGGTTTGGTCTCCAAACCCTAGCTAAGATGGTTTTTTTCAACCAAACCCCGTTAGATAAAATATTACAAATTCTCACAACTCACAACTGATTGCTATAGTTATTAGTTATTACTTAGCAATTCTAAATTGTAATATTTGATTGTAGGAGTTTGGTCTCCAAATACCATTTGCGTCTTGGTTTGGAAACCAAACCCCTACGGTTTTTTTTTCACAAATCATTTCATCTTGCTATATATTTATACCTCTTTTCATTAACATAGAATACAGAGATTTTTGGTTAAAGGCAGAAGGCAGAGGGCAGAAGTTTTGTAGTCTACCTTTGTGAAAACNAAATCATTTCATCTTGCTATATATTTATACCTCTTTTCATTAACATAGAATACAGAGATTTTTGGTTAAAGGCAGAAGGCAGAGGGCAGAAGTTTTGTAGTCTACCTTTGTGAAAACCACTATAATTACTATGGCTATATTACGACTAAATATTAGGAGTTAGGAGTTATAAGTTATAAGTCAGAATTAAAATCTTCCTAGTTTAAACTATTTTTACTGATTAATTTAGACTTCTGAATGCTAATTGCTAATCGCTGAATGCTGATTAATTATTATTAATTAACTATGAATCCGAGGTTCTGGATGTAAATTACTCAGTATCTCACTTTCAAATATTGCTAATTCTTCTAATCTTTTCTCAACAATCATTTGTTCACAATAAGTTGTAGCTAAAATCCAATATACTCCATAATGCCTGGCTTCAGATGCCATTAAACTACGATAAAATTTTGCTAATTCTGGTTCAGGACAATAATCAGCAAGTAAACCCAAACGTTCGTGACTACGAGCTTCAATTAAACAGTAAACTAATAATAAATCTAACATTCTTTCTGGTTCATTCCGCCGAACTTGACTATTTAAAGCTGCTCCATAAGGAGGAGAATTTAGGGGAGCTAATGGAATATTACGACGTTCTAACCACTGGTTTACTTGTTCAAAATGTTCTAGTTCTTCACGGGCAATAGCTGTTAACATTTTGATCATTTTAGCATTAGAAGGATAGCGAAACATTAAATTTAAAGCTACTCCTGCTGCCTTTCTTTCACAGTGGGAATGGTCTAATAATATAATGTCTAAATTGGCAATTGCTTGTTCTATCCAAGCTTGGGAAGTAGGTTGTTTTATATATTTAATTGTTGGTGTTTTTGATAATTGTATAGTTATTCC
>NZ_LGSU01000838.1 GCF_002260545.1 Hydrocoleum sp. CS-953
AATTAGAACTTCAGTTTATGGTGATGGAAAAGGCAATATATATATTATGGGAAGAGGCGACCCTAGTTTAACAGCAACCCAACTGAAAAATTTGTCCGAAAAATGAATCACAAAATAATCAAAAAAAAACTTATCTTTGCTAGTAGTTGAAGATAATGAGGAAGATTATGTTGCATTAACCAGAATAATGAGGAAGCTAGATTTTCAATATCCTATATATCACTGTTTAGACGGAGATGAAGCACTAGACTTTCTGTTTCAGACAGGAGAATATTCTAATCCTGAAATAGCTCCCCGTCCTACAATAATTTTAATAGATTTAAACCTGCCGGGAACCGATGGGCGAGAAGTAATTGAAGTGATTAAAAATAATCAACAACTTAAAAAAATTCCTGTAGTTGTGTTTTCAACTTCATCAAGTCCACAAGATATTCATATTTGTTACGAAAAAGGAGTAAACAGTTATATGCAAAAACCAGTTAATATTCAAGACTTAAAGAGGTATCTAGAAAATTTTTTATCTTATTGGTTTCAAACAGTTATTCTGCCTGATAGTTTATAAACAGGACTTACGCAGAAACGACATATCTCGTAGGGGCGAATGGCATTAGCCCTCTATAAATGGCATTAGCCCTCTATAAATGGCATTAGCCCTCTATAAATGGCATTAGCCCTCTATAAATGGCATTNAATGGCATTAGCCCTCTATAAATGGCATTAGCCCTCTATAAATGGCATTAGCCCTCTATAAATGGCATTAGCCCTCTATAAATGGCATTAGCCCTCTATAAATGGCATTCGCCTTCTATAAATGGCATTCGCCTTCTATAAATGGCATTCGCCCTCTACAGATAGGGTATTATCTACAAGTTTGCGTAAGTCCTGATTATTATACAGCGCTTTTCAAGTTGATGAACCACATCTTCACAACCAAAACCTAGTAGGGACTAACCATGTTTAGTCCCTACTGTGGTCTACTGAAATGAAAACCGCTGTATAGAAAAAAAACTATATATAGAGTATATAGGTAATCATAACTATAATTTACAATATATAGCACTACGCATTCAGGTTAGGAAATTTATAAATTATAAAACCCCTTAACAGTCTACTGTTCCCTGTTCCCTTTTCCCGATTCAAGTAGCGCTATATGTAGTGTTTAGCACTCAAAAATGTGTAATCCTGATTATGTTATACTTTCTCAAATACAGGACTTACGCAGAAACGCCATATCTCGTAGGGGCGAATGGCATTAGCCCTCTATAAATGCCATTCTCTCCTACAGATGGTGTGTAATTTCATTTTTTGCGTAAGTCCTGAAATATTTTCTCTAACTCCTGAGTATCGACTACTAGTGCAGAAAAATGTCCAATCCAACCCATAATCAAAACTCCCATACTAAGGGTAATTCTACCACACCTGAAGTTTTATTGCCTCGGATAACTATTTTGCTCCTGGATGATTCTGAGGTAGATCGCCTTAGCTACATTCGTTATCTGAAATCATGCCAACATAACACCTACCACATTATAGAAGCCGAAACTTTAGAAGAAGGAATAGAAATGTGGGAGTCAGAGCAACCAAATATTGCTTTGGTGGATGTCAACCTACCGGATGGAGATGGATTGGAATTTTTAGAAGCAATTGCCACTAACTACCCTAAAGATAAATTACCTGTAATTGTGCTAACTGGTATGGGGGATGAGCGGGTTGCAGTACGAGCAATGAAACTAGGAGCAGCAGACTATCTGGTTAAGGGAGATCTTACAACTGAGTTACTATGCGCCTGTGTTAGTCAAGTGTCCGTTCGCAGCACGGTGACTCAGTTAAACCTGAAGTCAGCAATAATTCCGAATCCCCTGGTTGTCAATTCAGATACAACAGTAAAAGAAGTTGTGACCCTGATGAGTCAAGAGCGATCGCTAGGCAGTTCTGGCAAAATAAAAGCAAGGCAAGAGAAAGATACTCATCAAAGAGCAAGATCGAGTTGCGTGTTAGTAGTTGAAGAAAATCAAGTCGTAGGTATTCTGACTGAGCGCGACGTGGTGCGCCTTAGTGCTGAGGGGCAACCCCTAGAGCGGTTGGTAATGAATCAGATAATGACAGGTTTTGTTATGACCATGCGTGAGTCAGATTTTACTGATTTGTTTTCTATGATTAACCTGTTTCAGGAGCATCAAATTCGTCACTTACCAATCTTAGATGACCAGGAGCAGCTAGTTGGGTTATTGACCTATGATAGTTTGCGACAAGTATGCCAACCAAATGACTTGCTAAAGCTACCTCTGGTGAGGGACGTAATGAACTCTGAGGTAGTTTGTGCGGCATCGGAGACTTCTGTGTTAGTAATTGCCCAACTTATGGTAGAACATAGTATTAGTTCCGTCGTCATTGTAGAACCTGGTGGCAAAACCACACAACCCCAAAAAATTCCAGTGGGGATAATAACGGAGCAAGACATAGTAAGATTTCAGGCATTAGGCTTAAATCTAGAAAATTGCACCGCAGAGGCAGTGATGAGTAAGCCAATTCTAGCAATTAAGTCAGAGGAATCACTTTGGGCTGTTCAACAGCTCATGGAGGAGCAAAATATCCGTCGGTTAGTGGTGACAGGTGAACAAGGAGAACTTGTAGGCATCGTTACTCAAACCAATGTTTTGCAAGCTATAAATCGCCCGGAAGTCGATCAGTTAATGGAAATTTTGGAACAACGGGTAATGCACCTAGAGGCAGAGCGAATAAAATTGCTGGAAGATCGCACTACCGAGCTAGAGAGTCTGCTGGAAGATCGGACTGCTGTGCTTAGGGCTAAAGTAGAAAAGGAAAAATCATTGATGACTGTAACGGAGCAGATCCGCTCATCCTGGGATTTGCAGAACATTCTTGATACAACTGTGCAAGAGTTTCGTTTACTGTTGCACTGCCATCGGGCGATTATTTACCAATTTTGTCCTGATTCTTCTGACGCTGTGGTTGCTGAGTCAATTGCTGAAGGTGAGCGATCGCTGTTGGATTTAGAACTCGATCCTGTCTGGGTTACTCCAGAATGGATAGAGCATTATCGGCAGGGTAAGATTCGGGTAGTAGATGACCTAAATCAATCACAGCTAAGTCTAGAAAAGCTTTCTAATATTCGTGCAGCCCTGGTTGTACCTATTATTGTAGAAAAGCAACTATGGGGTTTAATGATTGCGAGTCATCGGCATACCTACACCTGGACAAGGGATGGGATTGATTTAGTGCAACGGTTATCTGTTCACATTGCCATTGCTATCCAACAAGCAAAAGCATATCAAAAAATGCGAGAGGCAAAAGAAACTGCCGAATATGCAAACCTTGCCAAGAGCGAATTTTTAGCCCTGATGAGTCACGAAATTCGGACTCCAATGAATGGTATTCTAGGGCTTACCCACTTAGCGCAACAAACCCCTCTTCAACCTAATCAGGAAGACTACCTCAACAAAATCCAGAGTTCTGCCCAATCATTGCTGCAAATAATTAATGATATCCTTGACTTTTCCAAAATCGAAGCTGGGAAAGTGGAATTAGAATTTATTCCATTTGAATTAGATCGCGTCTTAAATCAGATCGACAATATTCTCAATCTCAAAGCTGCTGAAAAAGGAATAGAATTAGTCTTTGAAGTTGGGGATGATGTTCCTCAATATTTAATTGGAGACTCTCTGCGCTTAACTGAGGTGTTGATGAATCTGGCAAGCAATGCTGTAAAGTTTACTGAAACTGGTTTTGTTACTATTGCAGTGGAAGTGCTTAGTTTTACTGATGAAACTGTACGTCTGAAGTATCAGATTAAGGATACAGGGATAGGTATTAATCACTCTGAAATCGAAACATTATTTGAATCCTTTACACAAGCTGATGCTTCTACCACTCGCAAATACGGTGGCACAGGGCTTGGATTAGCAATTTGCAAAGGTCTTGTTAAGATTATGGGAGGCAGCATTGGGGTTGAGAGTGAACTGGGTAAAGGTAGTACATTTCATTTTGAACTAGAGTTTGGCTATTCCAGGGAACATAGTGATACTTCTGGTATTCCTGTATCCACCGTTCTCAGAGAAACTGAATTGTCTAACTTGGTAACACTGGAGGAAATTCAGGGAGCTAATATATTACTGGTAGAAGACAATCTAATCAACCAACAAGTTGCCATAGAATTATTGGAAAGGGTGGGGTTGAATGTAGATTCTGCAACCAATGGAAAAGAGGCGATCGCTAAAATTTATGAGCGTAGTTATGACCTAATCTTGATGGATATTAGGATGCCAGAAATGGATGGCCTAGAGGCAACCAGCCTGATCCGTGGTCTGGCAGGGGAGAACAACAGTGAAATGAAACGGTTTGCCACAGTCCCAATTATTGCCATGACAGCTAATGCTATGGATATAGATAGAAACAAAAGTTTGGAAGTTGGGATGAACGATCATCTCTCTAAACCTGTTAATCCCCAAAAGTTATATGAAACTCTCTGCAAATGGATTGTTCCTGCTAGTAGTTCTTCTGTAGCTACAAATAATCTCCCCACAGTTTCTCCAGAAAACGCTGAACTTGCAGAGACTACTTTGGCAGCTCTACCTGTTTTGAATGTCGATTTAGGTTTAGAGTTTATAGGTGGTGACTGGAATAGTTATCTGGAGATTCTGAGACTTGTTCAAACCTGTGAAGAAGACTATAAACATGAAATCCCGGCAGCCATAAATCAGGGAGATTTGTCTAAGGGGTTACATCTTGTTCACTCCCTGAAAGGGTTGGCAGGTACTATTGGGGCAGAGATTCTTTACAAATCTGCTGGCTCCTTAGAGAAGGATCTACGAAGTGAAACTACGGATATAGAAATGTTATCTACTAAAGCTATGACTTTAGTCGAAGAGTTTCAACAAGTATTAAATAGTATTGATATATTGCTAGGGAGTAGGGAGTAGGGAGTAGGGAGTAGGG
>NZ_LGSU01000839.1 GCF_002260545.1 Hydrocoleum sp. CS-953
TCTTGTAATTATCAATTATCCATTATCAATTATCAATTAATGAAAGATATTTGCTCATATATAGCAGTTGTAAATACTTCACTTTTTTTAGTGGGAATAGTTGTATTGCGAGGAATAATTTTTCTCATTTCACCTCCTGAAGTTTCAACTCCTAAAGACATAGGTATTATATCCAGCAGCAAAATATCTTTAATTTCTCCTGCATAAACACCCGCTTGTATAGATAGTCCTAAAGCCACAGTTTCCTCAGAATAAATTCTTGACGTAGACTTTTTTCCAAGTAAATGACTTCTTCGTGCCAAAATCACCGAACCAATTTTTCCCAAGCTTGCCATAAAATCTCAGCAGTTTCCACCGGACTTTTCGGCAAATATTCCCTCGCCTTTTCCAAACACATTTGTGCTTTTTGTTCATCTCCAGACTTTTTAATTGCCAAACTCAACCACAACCAAACCATGGGTTGCTCCGGTTGAATATCCAAAGACTTAAAATAACTTTCTACTGACTTTTCAAATCTATTAAACTGATAAAACAAAACACCCAAACTCCGCCACCCTTGCCAATGATTTGGTTGTAACTTTACTGTCTTTTGATAACAAAAAATCGCTTCCTCATAACATTTCAACTGATAACAAACCTCAGCCTTCTTATACCAAGCATCATAATTATGAGGTCGAATATTAATAGCTCTATCATAAGCAGCGATCGCTGCTTCAGTATTCCCAAACTCCTGCATAATTCGACCTTTAATAACTTGGGGAATTCCCCCTAATATTTTTGTTAACAATGAAGGATTATTACCTCCTGTTTGAGAACCAGAAGCAGCAAAACTTTTCTGATATTTAACAGACTCTAATTCTTTTAAAACCTCTCCTACAGACTGATACCTTTGATTAATATTCGGAGCCAAAAGCTTATCAATNGTATTCCCAAACTCCTGCATAATTCGACCTTTAATAACTTGGGGAATTCCCCCTAATATTTTTGTTAACAATGAAGGATTATTACCTCCTGTTTGAGAACCAGAAGCAGCAAAACTTTTCTGATATTTAACAGACTCTAATTCTTTTAAAACCTCTCCTACAGACTGATACCTTTGATTAATATTCGGAGCCAAAAGCTTATCAATAATTATCCCCAAATCTTCACTAATATTAGATTGCAAATATTGTCGCCAAACCCATTTACCCTCAATCACATCAAACAACTCAAAAGGTGCTAGTTGAGTCAATAAATAAATACAAGTCACCCCCAAATTATAAAGGTCACTAGCAGGAACCGCCTTTCCTGCCAACTGTTCCGGGGCGACATATCCCGCACTACCAATCATCGTTCCAGTTTTCCCCAGGGAAGAGTCCGTAATTACCTTACTCGCCCCAAAATCCACCAACACCAACTGACCTTTAATTTCCCCTCCACCATCAAGAAGCGTAATAGAATTGCGCCGAATAATATTTTCTGGCTTAATATCCCGATGAATTACCTGCCTTTCATGGACAAATTCCAACACAGGTAACAAATCCCAAAGTAACTCCTGAATCTGATTTTCCGTAAAANATTTCCCCTCCACCATCAAGAAGCGTAATAGAATTGCGCCGAATAATATTTTCTGGCTTAATATCCCGATGAATTACCTGCCTTTCATGGACAAATTCCAACACAGGTAACAAATCCCAAAGTAACTCCTGAATCTGATTTTCCGTAAAAGTCCCATTAGCAACCAATTCTTGTTCCAAATTTTGCCCATCAATAAATTCTTGGACTAAATATTGTTGCTCCCCCTGTTGAAAATGAGCCATTAATTCGGGAATTTGAGGATGTTGACCCAACTCATCAAGTCTCACAGCTTCCCGACGAAACAACTCAGCAGCCTTTTCCGCATTAGCACTATTTTGGGGAAAAAACTGTTTAATTACACACCTGGGAAGAGAAGGTTTATGTTCATCCACAGCCAAAAAAGTTTTCCCAAAACCACCTTGACCAATAGGTTTAATAGCACGGTAGCGATCGCCCAGTAGCAATTTAGCCCCGCAGCTTTGGCAAAATCTATTTTCAGAAGGATTATATGGCTTTCGGCATTCAGAATTGAGACAGTAGCTCATTTCAGTTATCAGTTAACAGTTATAAGTACCTCCTAAAATCCTTTTTTGATAGGGAGATGGGGAGATGAGGAGCAAAATTACGGATTAAATAGGGCTTGCTGAATAAGTCTTATGGGTGAGGGTAGGAATCAGGATTCAGGGGAATTGTCGGAATAATTGTCCCTTGATTTTTCTGTCCTTGTCTACCCAAAATACTAACTTTTTGCAGCTCTAGAGACCGAAAAGCTGGTACTTTTTCATGGCAAAAAAAGGCTAAATCCTTTATCTGTCAATGCTTTTAGATTTAATCAGCCAACCATAAATACATTTACTCTTCCGAAATATCCATTGAATTGAAAATACATAACTTCTCTCTTTTGTCAACTTTATAGCCACCTCCCAATCACCCAATCACCCCATCACCTCATCTCATCATTTAGCTGGTATTTTGTCAGAGTCAGTTTCTAGAACTACAGTAGGAATAGGTACTTCTTCAACTGCTGGATGTCTTTCCATAGTTAAACCTTTCTGCTGAGAACCAGATAATCGTTTCAGAAGTTTAGGTTTCGGGTCATGGAGCAAATAAATAATCTGGTCGCCTGGTTGCCAATTTTCAGTAGCTGGAAATACTTGAAGACTTCCTTGCCTTTCAATTAAAATAGGTATAAACTCCCCAGACTTAATCATGGCTTTGAGGTGAGTCTTTTGAAACTCAAATCCNTAGTTAAACCTTTCTGCTGAGAACCAGATAATCGTTTCAGAAGTTTAGGTTTCGGGTCATGGAGCAAATAAATAATCTGGTCGCCTGGTTGCCAATTTTCAGTAGCTGGAAATACTTGAAGACTTCCTTGCCTTTCAATTAAAATAGGTATAAACTCCCCAGACTTAATCATGGCTTTGAGGTGAGTCTTTTGAAACTCAAATCCTAATTGCTTCAGAACTGTTTCACCTAACTTCACCTCTTTATCAGACAGGTATTTATTCCAACTTTTCAGATTTAACTCAGTCGTAAATGCTTGTTGAACCTTATCTTTATTATTATTCTGATTTTTCTCTTGGGGACTTTTTGGATAAACAGCTAATACCCTTGGTGGCTTAAATTCTTCTGCTGCTCTTTGAGCCAAAACTAAATTCACTTCCCCATTCTTAGTCATTGCTAAGAAAGTTCCTACTGATTCTAAACCTGCTTTTTCTAGGACATTAGTATCTAAGGCACTACTTTTGTATATTTGTAAACCTTCTGTCTCTGCTTGCTTACAACTTTCCTCATCTGTATCAATTAGTACCACTGATTCACCCCTATCCTTAAATATCTTGCCAATTAATCGAGATAGAGGATTAGAACCAACTATAATAGCACCTTTAGCAGCACTAGAGGTAATTCCCAAAAATTGAGCCACAAATCTTGCAGTGAGTCCTTGACTAAAAACTGTCATCATAATTGTCAAGAACACCAAAGCTTTAATAGAATCACCACCATTTATACCTTTTTGAGTTAACAATATGGCAAATAGAGAGGACACTGAAGCGGAAACTATCCCCCTAGGAGCGACCCAACTCACAAACATCTTTTGTCGCCAATTAAGCTGACTATTCCAAGTGCAGAGTAATATATTGAGAGGTCGAACCAAGAACATTAAGGTTAAAACTGTAAATACACTTCCCCACCCTAGAGCAACTACACTAGCTAAGGATAGGTCTGCTGCTAGCAAGATAAATAATACCGAAACAGCTAGCATTGTTAGCTGCCCTTTAAACCGTCTGATTAGTCTTAACTCTGGTATTTCTGCTGCCCCAACTACCATTCCTGCTACTACTGTGGTCATTAACCCTGATTCGCTACGAATTTGTTCCGCTAGGCCAAACATTCCCCAAAGAGCAGCTAAAACTACTAAATTTGCTAATTCTTCAGAGAGAAATTTTGCTCTTTTCAAACTAAACCCAAGTACCCAACCTCCTGCTGCACCAATAATAGTACCCATTCCTAAACGCACAACTAGGTCTCTAAATAATCCTACAGGGTCAGCACCTTCATTTAAAACGATATTCAGTACCAATACGGCTAGAATTGCTCCTACAGGATCGATGAGAACTCCTTCTCCTTCCAGCAATGTAGCTACTTTTCGGTCTACTGATACCTGTTTGAGCAATGGTCCTACTACTGTTGGCCCCGTAACTACTACTAGGGAGGCATAAAGAAANTAGGTCTCTAAATAATCCTACAGGGTCAGCACCTTCATTTAAAACGATATTCAGTACCAATACGGCTAGAATTGCTCCTACAGGATCGATGAGAACTCCTTCTCCTTCCAGCAATGTAGCTACTTTTCGGTCTACTGATACCTGTTTGAGCAATGGTCCTACTACTGTTGGCCCCGTAACTACTACTAGGGAGGCATAAAGAAATGCGATCGGCCAAGGAAATTCTCCTAACCAATGAGCAGCCATACCTCCACCAATTAGTGTGACTAATGTCCCTATGGTGACTAAGTTGCGGATACTGCCAGAAACTCTTCCTAATTCTCTTAGTTCCAAATTGAGGCCACCCTCAAACAGGATTAGGGCTACAAATAGAGAGACTACAACCTCTAGACCATTGCCTAATAGGTTTGGATGTACTAGGCCCAAACCATCTTTACCTACTAAAATACCAAATAGTAGCAAAAAGACAATTGCAGGTACTTTAAGATAGGCTGCCACAACTTGGGAAGCTATACCACTGGCTACTGTGAGGATAATCAGCAGAGTTATATTAAATGGTGTTTCCATAAGCGTTTTTTTTCCCAGTCTTACCAGCTTTTTTTGCTAAGGTTTCAGATTTTGGCTCTGAAATTTTCTCTTTTAATTTTTGCTGGTTAGTTTTTATATATTTTTTTCTGATTAAGGGATAAATT
>NZ_LGSU01000084.1 GCF_002260545.1 Hydrocoleum sp. CS-953
CACCTCTGTCTAAACAGCGGTCAGGGTTTCCCAGACTGAAGAATCCCGCGTTGTCCCGTAAGGGCAACGTCNGACATCACCTCTGTCTAAACAGCGGTCAGGGTTTCCCAGACTGAAGAATCCCGCGTTGTCCCGTAAGGGCAACGTCGGGAGTATGTCAAGCTAGCTTTCAACTTCGTAGTAGGTGGCTGCGGTTTCGTGTTGACCTAGAAATTTTGCGGTTTCTGCTGCTACGAGGTCGTATTTGTGTTGGAAGTTCATGGAGGCGTTTTGTGCCCAGGTTTTCATCCTGTTTTTTCGCTTGAATATCCCTTTTTAATCAAAGGTAAATCTGATTAAACTATTTGAATTCCCCTGATGATTTGTAACATTTTTGTTTTAAATTAGTATAATATAGAATCCTACTAATTAGTTATCGTATCGCGCTCGGAGTTAGGAGAAATATTGGATTTGAATAGCATGAATTTTTAAATTCGTATTCAAGTCTGAAGAGGTAGTGAGTGCGATAACTGTATAATATCATGTCCGCTGGTATCGGAGCGTNATAGCATGAATTTTTAAATTCGTATTCAAGTCTGAAGAGGTAGTGAGTGCGATAACTGTATAATATCATGTCCGCTGGTATCGGAGCGTGTAAACCCCAGGGTGAATAACTACAGGAAATTTAAGTTTTTTCTTACTCTTAAACCTTCTGTTGTAGGTAATTAAAGCCTTCTTCCTTACCCTTACCTTACAATACCGATGCTACCGGACATGATATAACCGGATTTTATTTCAAATAACTTTAACCCATATACTGATGACAGCGTTCAAGATAAATCTGGGCAACCCGATCGCCTTGATAATCTTCTACGCATTCTTGAAATAAACCCCCTGCTTGTTGAAATAACTTTTGATGAAATAATAATACTCCCCTTTCAAACTTCTGTTTCGTCCTGATTTTCACATCCCGTAATTCTCTCGAGTCCGCAGAAAATACTTCAAATAAACTAACCGCTTTCTTTTTTCCTTTAGCCTTAACCTGAGCAATAAATCGGAAATCGTATTCTAAGGGATTATTTAAGCTTGTAAAAGTTTTATCAGTAATTAATAGAGAAACTCCATAAGTTTTGGTTAACCCTTCCACTCTGGAGGATAGGTTCACCGCATCTCCGATCGCAGTTCCATCCATACGGCCAAATCCGCCTACAGTACCTAACATTAATACTCCTGTATGTAAACCAATACCTATACGCAGAGGTTGAAGATGATTTTCTTGCCTTTGTAAATTATATTTTTTCAATTCTTCCAACATGGCGATCGCCCCTTGCAGTGCATCATCAGCAGAATTGGGAAACAAAGCCATAATAGCATCACCAATATATTTATCAATAAACCCACCATGAGCTTGAATTTGGGGTTCCATATAACCCAGATATTCATTAATAAAAGCAAAATTTTGCGCTGGGGTCATCTGTTCCGAGATAGTAGTAAAATCGCGAATATCGGAGAACAATACCGTCATTTCCCGTTCCACTTGATCTCCGAGTTTCACATCCACAATACTGTTTTTGTCTAAAAAGCTAAGAAACTGAGCCGGAACAAAACGTTCATAAGCCTGGTTTAATTTAGTTATATTGTTATACAGTTGGGCATTTTCTAATGAAATTGCTGCTTGAGTAGCAATAGTTCGTAACAGTGCCATGCGCTCTTTGGTAAAAGCTCCAGTAGTCAGGTTATTTTCTAGATAAATAATACCCTTGAGTTTACCTTGATTGATTAAAGGAGTGCAGGCAATAGATTGGCATTGATATTTTTGAATGTAGGCATCATCAGTAAAATTCCCTTCACGAGTAGCATTGTTCAAAACAATGGTTTTACGAGTACGGGCAACATAATACACAATTTTTGACGCCACCATTTTAAATTCAGACAGAGCAATAGACTGCAATACCGAAACTTTTTCTGAGTATTCTTCCTTCGTTGCTTCAATAAACAAAGCTTCCCCATGAGCCAAAATTAATATTCCTCGTTGCGCTCCTGCATTTTCAATGAGAAGATCCATTAAAG
>NZ_LGSU01000840.1 GCF_002260545.1 Hydrocoleum sp. CS-953
ACCATATACTTTTTGCCAAGCCAATTTATTTTCCTTCGGAGACAGAACATTATTTAGATAATGATAACTACTACCTTTAATATTTTTCACAAAATCAGAAACAGAAGTAATTTTAATCAAATATTATGCCAAAAAATCATTGCCCCCTGTGTCATACAAATAAATTTAACTACTACAAAGCAGGTGATGACTATATATTAGCAAAATGTTCTGAATGTGATATGGTATGGGATAATAATCCACCAGCAAATCCTACGGCAATCTATCAAGAAGATTATTATAATAACGATTTTCCCAAAGGAGGATATTCTAATTATTTCCAAGGGATGAAAATTAATAGTCAGACTTTTAGAAAACGTTTATTAAAAGCAGAGAAAAAACTTTATGGTCAAGGTTTATTATTAGATGTAGGTTGTGCTTTAGGTGATTGTTTGGAGCAAGCAAAAAATTTAGGATGGAATAATCCTCAAGGTTTAGAAGTTTCAGAATATGCAGTAAATTTTGCTAAAAGTAGAGGTTTATCTGTATCTCAGGGTGATTTGTTTAATCATGATTTTGAACCTAATTCTTTTGATTTGATTATGCTGCAAGATATGATTGAACATACGACAGATCCTATTGGTCAACTAACAGCAGCTTATCAACTTTTGAAACCAGGAGGATGGATTTTTATTACTACTCCAAATGTGGGAGGATTTTGGCAGAAATTATTGGGTTATTTATGGTATCACTATAAACCAACAGAACACTTGACATATTTCTCCCTTGATACGATAAAATTTGCTTTGGAAAAAAGTGGATTTTCTGATGTAGAATCAAAGCCAACCAGTAATTCTATGAGTCTGGAATATATATTGAATAGGATGCAATATTATCAGCCAACTTTATTTTCTTTTTTACTCTCAATTTCTCAATTACTCAATCTACATAAATTAGTTTTTTCTTTGTCGATAGGAGAATTAGAAGCTTGGGGGAAAAAAGACAATTAACAGTTATCAGTTATCAGCTTATTTTGATTTTCTTTTCTATATTCTCCATGATTATCAAATTATTAACTTTTTAGTGATAAATTAAAAGGAGATTTAAGTTCATTATCACTATTCCCTATTGCCTGTTCCCTATTCCCTTATCAATCAACTGAGGTAAAAAAAATGAATGTAATTGAAACAGAAATTCCCGAAGTATTGTTAATAGAGCCAAAAGTTTTTGGAGACGAACGTGGCTTTTTTATGGAGAGTTTTAATCAACGCAATTTTTCAGAAAAAACAGGAATCAATCTGGAATTTGTACAAGATAATCACTCTCGTTCTAGCAAAGGAGTATTGCGAGGTTTACATTATCAAATTCAACAAGCTCAAGGTAAATTATTACGAGCAGTTGTGGGAGAAATATTTGATGTTGCTGTAGATATTCGGAAAAATTCTCCTAATTTTGGTAAGTGGGTAGGTTATCTTTTAAGTGCAGAAAATAAACGACAACTTTGGGTACCTCCTGGTTTTGCTCATGGTTTTTTAGTAGTGTCTGAAACTGCAGATGTTTTGTATAAGACTACTGATTATTACGCACCTGAATATGAGCGTTCAATTTTGTGGAACGATCTAGAAATTGGGATTAGTTGGCCTTTAGATGGAATTGAGGTTAAATTATCTAAAAAAGATGCAGCAGGAAAAACTTTGAAAGATGCTGATTTATTTGCATAAAACAGTTATCAGTTATCAGTTATCAGTTGAAGTGGAAAAATTTTCTAGTAAATAACTTTTAAAACTTTGACAAGATAGTTGGGAAAATTTTACTAGCTAAAGGTAAGGATTTAGGTCTTATGGAAAAGTCTATAAATCTTGATGGATAAGCATTTCCGGCAATTGCCTCCCAAATTATATTCTCAATTATAAATGGCTACAAACCTTTATTTTCCTCATTATTGAGAATGAGACTATTAAATTGCTGAGTCAGTCGCTTTCAGAAGTCTCTCTATAACTGGGTTTAAGATACCTGAATCCTTACAGCTAAAATTGTTTTTAATAGAGGGCTTAATTTTGCCTATCTAAACTTAGTCAAAGGCAGATCGAAATTCTATTGTATCTTGTAAATCAAAAAATATTACTACTCTAATTTTTACTTATCTTCCATATTGACCCATTTGACAATTACCATTTAACTTCCCTGGCGGGAAGTCCCGCGCTCTCCGGTGGGGGAGCGTCGTATGGGAAAGCCAGGGCCAAGATTCGGATACCTCCACAAGCTAAACGTTCATAAGTCCTTGACAAGCTAGGATGATTTTGTTATTGTAAGCGTCATCACAGGGGGAGGACATCACCTCTGTTAAAACAGCGGTCAGTTTTTGCTGACTGAAGAATCTCGCTTTGTCGCGTAAGCGCAACGTCGGGAGTATGTCAAGAGCATTTCTCAAGTAACATTATTGTTATTCTGAGGAGAAATACTTTCTTTTTCTATCTTACTTAAGGATTACTTCTGTACGTCGCCAATCCGACGGCTACCCTATCTGAATTGCGGGTAGCGCTATATCTACCTGATACATCAGTTTCCGAAGCTATGAGGTACAGTTGTTTTTATTCTTTTCTATTCTCTATTCTCTATTCCCTATTCCCTATTCCCTATTCCCTATTCCCTGTTCCCTCAAACCTAAAATTTTTTACCTCATAACAACGGGAAGCGCTGTATTAGGAAAAATAAACATTAGGTGTAGATAGTATCGCTGCTTCTTTAGGAGAACTTAATTCCTCTGTCGGAGCTGGTGCTGCGAGGTCACCTGGTAGAAATATACGAGCGCTGACTGCCACCATAGCAATTAAAAATATGATTACTACGATTAATGGAGCAATATATTGACGAAAAATTTGCATAGTTATTTTTAAGTCAGAATGTTAAATTTACCTATAGGGAAGTTCTATGGAACATCTCTACTGTTTGCATAGAAAGTGTACTTCTTTGACACTCCACAGACTAAAGTCGCGTGGATTCGTGACTAGGAGCTGTAAATCAGGTTAAAACCACGATTTACACATTGCACGGTTCCCGAAAAATCGAAACGGCCACATTGCCAGTACCGTACCGTAGTACGCATACAGCAGCAGTAGGGGCGAACGGCCGTTCGCCCCTACAAGGCGGTGGCAATTGCTACTACTCTCTCTGGCCAAAGACCATTGAGGCTACTTTTTAAGTTATTGATTAATTCACTCGCTCTGAGATACAACGTGCTGACTAACGGCTGGAAACAGAGTGCTGGTAAGCACCGGGCTACCTTTTCGATTAACCACCCTGTACGGACGTTGCATGCAACGTCCCTACGAAAGCGTCCATTAGCTATCGGGCTTTCACCATGCTTCAGAGGTCATTGTGTCTTAATGCCTTAATTATAACAGGTTTTGACTACGGGTTAAAACCCGTCGCGTCATTTCCATCCAGCCGTTAACACAGGCTGGTTTCCCACTTACCAATTTTTTATGATGAATTTAATTTTAGCAAGATTTACAAGTTTTGGAGTTCTAATAGTATTTAATATTTCAGATGCTCTGCCAGAAAAACAGCCATCTTTTGTCGTGCTAACTCTGACTCTGGCAACTCCCAGTTAAGTGTTTGAAAAACGTGCCACATTCCCTCATAAGGGTCAAACTTAACCGGAATTTTTGCCTGATCGAGAATCTGATAATGGCGAACAGAATTACTAAAGAAAATTTCTGTTGTACCAACCTGAATCAAAGTTGGAGGAAAACCCTTATTATAGTCCCCATAGACAGGAGAGACATAAGGGTTTTTATGATCGGCAGGATCGGCGTAGGCATTAGCTGCGTTAGCCAAAAAGTTATCATAGACTAATATTGGGTCTCTATCTTTGATAGTTTCGTAAGTATCGCCGGTTTCTGTAATATCTGACCAGCACGACCAAAGTACAACTGCGGCAGGCATACTTAAGCCTTGGTCGCGCATTTTTAGTACGGTTCCAGCGGTAAGTCCACCTCCAGCAGAATCTCCATAAATTGCTATGTTTTCCAGTTCATAGCCTTCTTTTATCAGTTCTTTAATGACCTGAATAATCTGATCTGTAATTTTATCCCATTTAGCAAAGGGAGCTACAGTATAGTCAACAGATACTACCCTTAACCCTGTTACATCGGCAACAGGTACTGAACTGGTGAGGGTAGATGCAGCACTAAATAGTACATAAGCACCTCCATGAAGATAAATAAGCACTTTGCCATTGTCTTGCCAGTTTTTGGGTTTGACATCTAGAACAGGTACACCACCTAATTTTTTCTCTTGAACGACAGGTTTGTAATGGTCAACAACCTTTGCATTATCCTCTTTTTTACTTTCTTCGTTTTCCTGCCAAACTTTTTTCCAAACATCAAGATCGTCAGTAGCTGGAAGACTTTTTGTATTTTGCGGAAACTGGCGTAATACTTCCTGTGCTTCAGGGGAAATAGTAGTTGGAACGCTGTAATAGCTAATCATCATAAAGTTACTTATTATTTATTATTAGGACTTATATCATGTCCGGTAGCATCGGTATTGTAAGGTAAGGGTAAGGAAGAAGGCTTTCATTAATTGATAATTGATAATTACCTCTGGTTAAAACCCCACGGGAATTGAAGATAAGGAAATTCAAGAGCACTTTTCTCTTGGTCGATTGGATATGGCGTTTAGCTGGCGCACAACTTCGTTAACGGCTGTCGCCGACATATAAAGCGGAGCGGCTCTGCAAGAGCGGGAAACCTGTCCCTCCGGGACGCTGCGCGACATGTAACGCGAAGCGAAACGCCATCCCATCCTAAGGTCATGCTCCGCTTGCCTACCGCTTTTTCCCCTATCCAAGGGGAGGCTTCAAGGCGCGAATTATTTAATTATTAATAATTAATAATTACCTACAACAGAAGGTTTAAGAGCCAGAAAAAACTTAAATTTCCTGTAGTTATTAACCCTGGGGTTTACACGCTCCGATACCAGCGGACATGATA